>CAZGUB010000155.1:0-3658 GCA_964528935.1 uncultured Flavobacteriaceae bacterium
ACATCATCTTTTCTATTGGGGCAACATATAACGTTGATGTTCTTGAGTTAAGAAACATATTTACAGAGGAAGAGGATTATGCAAATCCTATTGAGCCATCACATATTGGTGGTAAAAAACTAGCGTCAAGAATTATTGATTGGATCCAAAATGTTTAAGGAGTCAATCCGAAACTTATATAACAAAGTAATGCAACGAAAAGTATTAATTCCTTTTTTAGCTCTTATTCTTTTATATGGCGGAGCATATTTTGACAGGGTAGTTAATGAAATCGTTGAAGAAAATCTTGAACTGAAGCAAAACCTAAGTGCTGCAAATCTCAATCTTACGTCTACTCGTATTGAATTACAGATTGCCGAAGATGATATAACTGATTTAAAAAAGTCACCTGATGGAGATGTAAACATTGAGCCTTGTTCTGGAAACATACCTCTTTATCAGTTCAGAGAGTATGTATTTCAATACGATTTTAAATTTGGTTATAAAAAATTGAGAGCTGTATTTACTGACAGCACTGGAGATCTTGATATTGATTTAAGGGAACGTTTAGAAGATGGTTCAGATATGTATTCAGGCACAGCAAAGGTTAATGCTTTTCCAGAAGGTGAACAAGGAGCACGATTTTTAGATCTGAAAGTATATGCTGTAGACAATAAAGACAATAAATATGTTTTTAGTTGCAACTATGACCTCTATAGTCCCAATTTTAATTATGAAGGTGACTACCTTCGTGACCATATTAGAACTTCACTAGTAGACGATACTCTTTATAAAACTTCCAAAACTCCTTCAGGTTACGTGTGGAAGCAGAGTGGTCTTTGGATTAATCCTGAAGAATGTGCAGAGACTAGATGGGCAGAGTATAGAGTTGAAAGTTACAACGATTACAGCAAAGATGAGGACGAAGAAGAACTAACAACACTCACTTATTGTGAAAGTGAAGTAGGAACATACCTCTCCGTAAGCACATATGAAAGTGAATTTAGATATCCGCAGATAAACTTATCTGAATCGGAAATTAGAGGTAATGGTTTTGATTGGGATGAAACATTTACAACATCAAAGTATCAAGCTTGCTTTGAAGAAATAAATGAAGACTTAAGAGATTATGCAGAGTTCACTGTTGATAGCTTTACTGGGGCAATCGAATACAGTGATCATTGGGCAACACAACTAGTTGGCGATTACCGCTTAACAGGTCTTCATTTAGGAAGCGATAGCAAACATTTTTACTTTAGTGCTAGTCGTGCTGGGATGTATCCATATTCTTGGACTGCAGAAAATAACTGGGAACAGAATAAACAGTTTATGGGGCATAGAAACAATCTTCCTAGCGACAGTTTCTATCTTCAAGACGTAGGGCTTGTAAAAGATGAACAACCAGCGTATATGTCATTTATTTTCAAAATCTATACATATACAGGTGGCAATCATGGAATGTACACCTATGAAACATTTAATTATGACTTAAACGATTGTAGAAAAATAGAACTCAGAGACATGATGTCTGATGAGTTGTTACTAGAAATGGGATTTGAATTGCCAGAAGGTAATGATGCACTCTGGCTTAATCTTCTCTCTACACGACTTGGTGATATTTGGAGTGTAGATTTAGGCGAACTTCCCGGTCATAAAGACTGGGCTGTGAAGCCATGGTACTCATTGAGCGAAGAAGCACCAGTAGATGAATTCAATTTCTGGTCAGACCCTCTTTCATATGACATGTTGTCGGCTGTCTCTATTAACGATGATGGTTTAACTTTTTCTTTTCAACCTTATGCTGTTGATTGTTGGGCATGTGGTTGGCCAGAGATAACTATTTCATGGGGTAATTTATGGGATATTTTTACTTGGGGAGATTGGGAACGAGAAAATGAAGATGAACTTTATAACAATTCAGTCATTTCAGATGAATATTTAGACGTTATCGAAGAGGTTGCTGATGAGCTAGTGCTTCTCTATGAAATTGATGATCTAATTTATGGCTCCACATATTTTTTTGTTGATGAATATGAAGAAGAAAAAGATATTTGGCTTCCTCGAGCAGTTGACATTAAAACTGAACCTGTAGTGTATGGGTTAAAAGGTATGTTTACTGAACGAGATAAAAATGTAGTTCTTAAATTTACTGAAGTAATGAATGTATTAGTTGGAAAAGAATTGTTTAGATATTCAGACAATAGTGAAGAGGTCACATTACCAATAGAGTTTTCTAAGTGTTTAAATAAAAGACCCTATATCAATTTATTTGGTGGTTCTACTTGTTATCTAGGTTTGTATTCGAAAAAAAATAATAAGATTTGGGTAGAGTCTGATTTATTTGGTACTGAAAGAGACCATGTTTTAATTCATGAATTAGGACATAGTATTGGACTCAATCATTCATCTTGTAGAAAAACCTCTGTAATGAGTATCAACAACTACTCAGATCCTCTGAATTTCTCTGAATTTGAAATAGCACTTATTAGGTTCCTGTATACATCAACACTTAATTCAGGTGAATCGATTGAGTCAGGTATGACATTTGAAAACCTAAGAGATGGGTTTGAAACTGATATAGAACCATTAACAAAAAATAGTTTATTTTGTCCAGATGAGGTAAATACACTTTTAAAGGAGGATGAGTAAATGTATCAAAAAAGCTACCAAGAGTTAAAAAGTACTGGATTAAAAGCATTGAAAATTTTTACTATTTTATCTGCAGGGGCGTTAATAGGTATTTGGGTTAATGATTGGTACGAAGGTATTCAAGATGCTCAACAAGCTGAAGTTTATTTTACAAATGAAGATGTTGTAGAAGAATCAGATGTGTCAATATTAAAACTGCAGTACCCTATCTCTTGCACAAGTTCTAATACAACATCTTTAACTCCTTGCGAAGAGTTGTATTACGATCAGTATGCTGCCGAAGGGTGGAAAACCAAAGACGATATTTGTTATAAAGAGTTTGTAACTTTTGACTTCAGTAGATTAATTTATTTAGAGTTTATAACTTTAGAAAACTTCTTCACGACAAAAGAATATGAAACGTACGACAAGATAAAGGAAGTTAATATCGTCTTTCCAAATAAAAATATTGAACCGATTACTTTCGAAATGGAACTAATTCAAACTTCACAGTGGATTGACATCAATCAAGAAGTTGATTCGTTAACACTGGAAATTAAGTCGAGTTACAATTCACCAGAAAATACACAGTGTGGTTTGGGTGCAGTAGCATTTTACGGAAGAGACACAGGGTAACAATGGAAGATAATAGTAGATATGAAAATATGATTGTAAATCATTATATGACAATTCATATTATGACTAAAGCATTTAGTGAACAAATTGAGGCAACTTTAAATATTAAATGTGCACATTGCACGTCATTAATCTTTTCAGACAATCCAACTTTTGATATGTGTGATGATTGTGCAGACAAAATGGAAGATTTAGCACTTTTAGAAGAGGAATAGGTTTATGCAGCTAGAAGATGATTTTTTAGATAATGATTTAGGTGGTGAGTGCTATATAACCATTTGTGAACACGATCAGATGAATGGATGTGATAAATGTTATGTTGATGAAGAAATGACCCCATTTCAACAAGCACTTTCAATTTTTTTATTTCCTTTACGATTTTTAAGCAATCTAGCATCACTCATTCTGGTTATCT
>CAZGUB010000156.1:0-3646 GCA_964528935.1 uncultured Flavobacteriaceae bacterium
CTGGTGTAGAGTGACGGTCTGGGGCTCTCTCGGGTACGCGGGGGTGCCGCGCGGCACCCCAGGATTCAGAAGCTCTATCGTTCCAGCGGCCAGAGTCATTTTGGCGCTGGAGGATTGGTTGCCTACGTATACGGAGCGGAATACATCAGGGGTCGTGAGGCCGGACGGCTGGATTTCGGCATTGCGCTCAGGTTGGCCTGAGCGCCCGGCGTTTCCTTCCGCTGCGACCGAAATATTCTTTGATGTGAGGGTCAACCCTCGCACCTCGCCCGCAGAGGTGAATGCTCAGGTAGATGCTTTCCTCAAAGAGTTGTCGATACAGGATCCCGAGTTGGATATGGAGTGGGAGATGTATGGCTCAACGCCAGGTGGATCTACACCCGAGAGTAACTGGATTGTCCAGTCGGCGAAGCGAGCTTGGGAGCATGTGGAGGGACGAACATATCCAGACACACCGGATCTCCTCGGGGGTCAGACGGATGGATCACTGCTCCGCGCCCTGGGCGTACCCACGGTCAGGATGGGTTGGCCGTGGCCGGCGGAGGGGGCTCCTGAGGAGGTGGCCGAGGGGCTGGGCGGAATGGGTGCTACGTATATTCCGGATCTTCTGCCCTGCGCAGAAAAAATTCTCTGGACCGTGATTGATACGTGCACACGGCCTCGCTCAGACGTGTTGCCATGAATTATTTTAGGTTTAAACTGTAACGTCCGGACATTTAACGGACATCCTTTCCCGCATAGCATGAGGCCGACAAAATGTTGATGAACCGAAAGCTTGATACTCAAAATAGATCCACAGTAATCACTCGTTGGAAGCGACTGCCGCTCTCCTTGGCCGTGGCAGCCGCCGCTTCAAGCTTGAGCTGGTCGGTGCTGGCGCAGAGCTTATTAGAAGAAGTCGTTGTCACGGCTCAGAAGCGCGATCAGGGTTTGCAGGACGTCGGCATTGCCGTCAGCGCTTTTACTGGCGACCAGCTGAGAGCATTTGATGCGACCGATAGCTTTGATATTGCCGCCTATACGCCGGGTGTTCACATCTCAGGTAATTTGGCCGGGCAAAACACCCAGTTCACCATCCGGGGTGTCACGCAAAACGACTTTAACGACATTATCGAGTCACCTAACGCTGTATACCTCGATGAGGGATACATTGCCATTGCGCAGGCGCAAACCTTCGCCTTGCTTGACCTGGAGCGAGTAGAAATTTTGAAGGGGCCGCAGGGCACCCTGTTTGGTCGGAACGCTACGGGCGGTGTGGTGTCGTTTTTTTCCAAGAAGCCGAATTTTGAGGAGTTTGAAGGTTTTGTGCAGGCTGACTTTGGTCAGTTTGACGTCCCCAACAATGCCAACCGGATGTCGGTAGAAGGTGCATTCGGCGGCCCTCTATCCGATACGGTGGCTTTCCGAGCAGCGTTGCGCTACTCCGATCAGGACCCCTATCTGGAGAATCTGTATCCCCAAGGGCAACCCGAATTTAGCGTTTTTGGTTTTGCACCAATTGGCAACCCGGGGGAGGGCGCTGGTGCGGACTTGGGAGATGACGACACGATCGTTGGTCGACTCACTCTCGGGTTCCGGCCCAGTGATCGGTTGGAAATTACTCTCTCCGCGAATTATGCCGACTCTGAACTGAGCACGGGACCTTATCAATCCAAGTCCACTATTGCGATGGTGGAAGAAGTAAACGGTTTCTCCGAGGTTTATAACGTCATAGACACGCCTTCAAACGAGACCAGACTCTCCATTTTGACGGCTAATGGTGTCGATACAGGTCTTGATGGTGGTGGAGACGGCCTCGTGGATTCGCCATTTGGTCCAGGCAATTGCGGAGCGATTGGCCTATGCGCGCGCATGGCGCCAGGGGCTGATTTCTTTGGCTACAAAGACGCTGATGGGGATGATTTTACTTTCTCCAGCGATTTTGCCTTTGATGATCAAGGGTCAACTGAGAATTCGGGCTTCAATGCTCGTGTGGAATACGAGCTTGCCAACGGAATGTCCTTTGTTTCCGTTACAGACAGCAAGTCCTATGAGAAGAAGCTATTCATCGACGTGGATGCGGCGCCGGTCAACCAGCTCGCTAATTACGGCTCCGTCGACGCAACCAGCTTCACGCAGGAATTCAGGTTGTCCGGGAGTTCGGAGCGATCAGACTGGGTAGTGGGCGCCTATTACCTGAATATTGATACCGATTCTTCCAATGCATTGAAGGCGCCACCCAATAGCATTTTTGGCGTGCTGGTTGGTGCCCCCGTCGACGTGGTGACGATCGCAAAACTCGAGACCGACTCTTATAGCCTGTTTGGCCAGTATGAATATCAGTTAACGGATGCGCTCAGGGTTATTGGTGGTTTGAGGATCATGCGCGAAGAAAAGGATTACCAAGGTAACTGGGGCGTGGCTCCATCCATGGGTAATGACCAAGTTACCTACGACGTTGGCATGTATATTCCCAACGCGGCGGGTGCGGGTGATCCACTTTCTTATCAGGATGACCTCTCCGAGAGCTTTTGGACCGGTAAGCTGCAGCTTGACTATACCCCCAGTGATGACTTGCTGCTTTACGCAGGCGTCAACCGCGGGGTAAAGGCAGGGAGCTTTAACGCAGCACTCTTGGGCGCCTATCTCGGTGGTGGCGGCAACGCCGGTGTGCCCTATGACGAAGAGGTATTGACGTCGTTCGAGGTCGGCTTTAAGTCGACTTTGGCTGGCGGGGCCGCGCGCCTGAACGGCTCAGCTTATTACTATGATTACGCTGACTATCAGGCATTCCTGTTTGTTGGGGTGGGTGGTAATTCGGTTAACCTGGACGCAGAAACCTACGGAGCGGAAATTGAGTTACAGGCCAGCCCGACAGACCGGTTGGATCTTATCCTGTCGGCTTCTTACGTCGACGCCCAGATCGACGATCTACCCCTCAGGAACGGGTCTCCGCTTCCTTCCAGGAACGTCACGCCAACCTACACCCCTGAGTTCCAAGCATTCGGTATGGCCAGATACACCATTCCGCTTGCGGGGGGGTCATCACTGGCAATTCAGGGAGACATTAGTTACTCCGATGAGTTCTACTATAACTTGCGCAATTTTGACGCTGACAAGTTCGACAGTTACACCATGGTTAATGGCTTGATCAGTTGGACTAGTAGCGACCAGTCTTGGGTCGCTTCGCTGCTGATCAATAACATTACTGACGAGCGAGCCGGCATCCAAGGGTTCGATTTGGCAACCTTGTGCGGATGCAACGAGGTGTCTTATCGTGCGCCGCGCAACTATGCGGTGCAGCTGCGCAAGGAGTTCTGAGTCGCCTGCGTGGATGGAACAAGAGAAAAGGGGGGCGCGGCCCCCCTTTTTTTATACGGTGCTTGCTCGGCCAAGGAGCTCACGTCTTGCGCCAGATCTCTCAGCGCGCTCTTCTACCCCTGAAGCGTGTGCTTTTTTTGCAGTGAAGTAACGGCCGCCGGGAATGCATTGACTCAGCGGAGATGATCGCTGGGGGGCAGTGTGGCTGAGTCAGCGAGTAATCACGAAGTCATTCGATGCGAAGTACAACCTTGCCCTGAGTGTGTCCTTTTTCTGACTCGAGGTGCGCATCCATCGCTTCTTCTAATGGCCGTACCTGAATCATAGGCAAGGTGATTTCGCCCGA
>CAZGUB010000157.1:0-3644 GCA_964528935.1 uncultured Flavobacteriaceae bacterium
AAATGGGATCCAAAGGAGTTTTAAAATTTTTATTAAAAGTATTGATAAAATCGATAAGCGGTGGAGTGACTTTGGCATATCCGCCGAAGGTGTAATCGCAGTTGACAATCCATCGATTTTTGTTTGTCCATTGCCTTATATCTTGTTCTATATTTTGATTTTTCAAAGCTGCAAAACCTACTACGGTTTGGTGCGGCAGAGCCGATTGTATCAATCCGGCCAGGGTGCCACCGGTTCCTACAGCACAAGTAATCACATCAAAGTCACGCTCGTCTTCTGAGAGGATTTCCTCACAACCTTTACGTGCCAGAGCATTGTTTCCACCCTCTGGAATAAGGTAGAAGGAACCCCATAGATCGTTTAGGAGTCGCACAAAATCTGGTCTTTCTTTGTTTTTGTAGGCGGCCCGCGTAATGGGAAAAAGCTTCATGCCTTGAGATTGGCAAAACCTAAGGGTAGGGTTGGGTTTTCGGGGCTCCTCACCCCTTACCACTCCTATGGTTTTAAAACCCATGATCTTCCCTGCAGCGGCTGTGGCCGCAAGATGATTGGAATAGGGACCGCCAAAAGTCAAAAGGGTATTGTGTCCCGCTGCTTGGGCTTGCAGTAGGTTGTATTTGAGTTTCCTAAACTTATTGCCAGAAACTGTGGGGTGCAATCGATCCTCTCTTTTGAGGGTGATCGCATGCTGGTCGAGGGTGACCAAAGGCTGGTTTACGGTATGGGCATCACAAAAAATAGACATATCCAACAAAATTAACGGATAATCTCCAAATATGGCTACCTTTGGGACTCGCTATGGAACCCAACCTACCCCTCGAAGAAGAGGACTTTTATCTGACCCCTCAGGGATACAAAGTTTTCACAGAAAAATACCACCTCAAAAGGGGGTATTGCTGCCGCTCCAATTGCCGCCATTGCCCCTTCGGTTTCGACCCCAAAAAGGCAGAATGAATTCGGCACAGTTTTTGTTTTATAGGATAAAAAACAAGCCATGAAAAAAATTTATTTGTTGCTTTTGGTTTTGACAGTTGCCGCTTGCAGCTCCATTAGTGTCTTTACGGATCACGACTCCAGGGTTGATTTTTCCCAATACAAGACTTTTGCCTATTTCAAACCCGGTATCGACAAGGTTCAGATTTCGGATTTAGACAAGCGCAGAATTTTAAAGGCCATCGACCAACAGATGGCAGGTAAA
Source organism: uncultured Flavobacteriaceae bacterium (assembly GCA_964528935.1). Lineage (GTDB taxonomy): Bacteria > Bacteroidota > Bacteroidia > Flavobacteriales > Flavobacteriaceae > UBA8316. The sequence goes on from CAZGUB010000157.1 coordinate 1,199, forward strand.
TCCTTGACCAAATCAGATGCCCCCGATTTGCTAGTCAGCATCAACACCACCGCCAAAGAGAAAGTCTATGTCAGCAACATGAATTACGGTTTCTGGGGATGGGGATGGAACCCTTGGTTTTGGGGGCCTAACACCAATACAGTGAGTTCGCGAACCGAAGGTGTCCTATACATCGATTTGATCGACGCCATAACCAAGCAGTTGATTTGGCAGGGAAAAGGCAAAGGTGGGATTGGTGAATACAGTAAAAATCGGGATGAACGAATTGGCACTTTTGTGGCTGAAATCTTAAAAAACTATCCTCCCCAATCAGCGCTCTAAAGCATGTATTCTTTGGCAGCCTTGAGGGCTACAGGAATACCATCGGGATTTTTTCCTCCGGCCGTAGCAAAAAACGGTTGTCCACCCCCACCGCCTTGGATGTGTTGCCCTAGTTCACGTACTATTTTTCCGGCATCCATGCCTTTTTGGCTGACCAGCGATTTGGATATGTAACAGCTGAGAATCGGTTTGTCCCCCTTGTCAGACCCCAAAACCAAAAAGAGACTGTCCCGATTTTTTCCCAATTCAAAAGCGAGATCTTTGAGAGCTGCTGCATCCAGATCGACCTTTTTGGCCAAAAAAGCCACACCATTGATTTGCTCTATTTCACTTTCTGCCTCTTGGGCTAGCATTTGGTTTTTGAGTTTTTTAAGCTCGTTGAGTTCTTTCCGCAGTTCCGAATTTTCGTCTTGTAAATGAGCGATGGCTTTGGGCAAGTCTTGCGGTTTTTTCAATAGATCGTTGACCTGCTGTAAAAGCTGATCTTGTGCTTCAAAAAATTGCAAGGCCGCTTCTCCGGTAATGGCCTCAATTCTTCTAATTCCAGCAGCTACGGCTGCTTCGGAGGTGATCTTGAAATGCCAGATCTCTGCGGTATTTCCAACATGGGTACCACCACAAAGTTCTATAGACTGACCAAAACGTATGGTCCTGACGGCATCGCCGTATTTTTCTCCAAACAAAGCCATAGCCCCAGCCGAGATGGCTTGGTCGTAGGGGACATTTCTGTTTTCCTCCAATGGGATTTGTTCTTTGATCCGTGCGTTGACAAATTGCTCTACGGCGACCAACTCCTCGGGGATAAGTTTGGCAAAATGCGAAAAATCGAATCGAAACATCCCGGAATGTACCATGGAACCCTTTTGCTCCACATGGGTTCCCAAAATGGTGCGAAGGGCTTGATGCAAAAGATGGGTGGCACTGTGGTTGCAGGCGGTCTTGAACCGCTGGTTTTTGTCTACTACCGCCAGAAATGGGCGGGTGAGATCTTTGGGTATTGTTTTGCTGTAGTGGAGAATTAGATCGTTTTCTTTTTTGGTATCGACAATGTAGTGAATACCTCCATTGGGGGTTTCGAGATAACCTTTGTCTCCCACTTGCCCCCCACTCTCAGGATAAAACGGAGTGTTGTCGAATACCAGTTGGTAGAATTCTCCCTCCTTTTGAGAGTTTACCTTACGGAATTTGGTAATCCTTATCTCTGTAGAAAGATGGTCGTAGCCTACAAAGTTTTCTTGGGCATTTTGGTGGATAATCTGCCAGTCGTCTGTGGCCGATAGTGCTGCCGCACGGGAGCGTTCTTTTTGTTTGGCCATTTCAATTTCAAAACCCTTTTCATCGACTTGGTAGCCTCTCTCTCTGGCAATAAGGGCGGTGAGATCTAATGGAAATCCAAAGGTGTCGTATAGTTCAAAGGCTTTGACTCCGGCGACGGTTTTGTCTTTGGAGACAGACAGTAGATCGTCCAAAAGACTGAGTCCTTGATCCAAGGTCTTCAGAAAAGAACTTTCTTCTTCGCGGATCACATTGGCGGAAATACTTTTTTGTTTGTCCAACTCAGGAAAAACAGCTTTGAGTTGGTGATTCAGTGTATCTACAAGATGGTATATAAATGGTTCTTTCTGATCCAAAAAGGTGAATCCGTAACGGATGGCCCTTCTGAGGATTCTGCGGATAACGTATCCCGCACCGGTATTGGAGGGCAGTTGTCCGTCTGTGATGGCCAGGTAAACAGTTCTGAGGTGGTCAGCAATCACCCGAATGGCCCGATCTGTTTTTTCGCTTTCTCCGTATTGGGTTCCAGTAAGGGTTTCGATTTCCTTGATCAAGGGGGTAAAAACATCGGTGTCGTAGTTGGAGGTTTTGTCCTGAAGCACCATGCACAGCCTTTCGAATCCCATGCCGGTATCGACGTGTTTTTGTGGCAAGGCTTCGAGGGTACCATCGGCTTTTCGGTTGAATTCGATAAACACCAAATTCCAAACTTCGATAACTTGGGGATGGTCTTGGTTGACCAACACTGCGCCGGGGGTTTTAGCTTTTTCAGTCGCCGGCCGAAGGTCTATATGAATTTCGGAGCAAGGGCCGCATGGCAGCGACGCGATTGCGCAGGCATTTGCAGAGC
>CAZGUB010000158.1:0-3641 GCA_964528935.1 uncultured Flavobacteriaceae bacterium
TAGGATCTATTGATTTAAGATATTTCAATAGTGCTTTCGATTGACAACCATATGTACCAAGATGTATATCAGAAAGTACCAAAATCTCAATTGGTCTTTTCATTTTTAAATATTTATACTAAATAAATATTCACTTTTAAAGTAATCATTTACAAAAAAAAAAGTTTACGTTAAGATGTTAATCAGAATGTTATGAAATTATTGTTTATTGGTTTTTTCACCCTTTATATATACTGTGAAACCCTACACCAAGCCATCAAGCGTCTCCAGCATCAAATCCACAACCTGAGCTTGTATGGCGCAGGTGTTTCCCTCCATCATCCTGTATAACTTCCTGTGGTGATAATTATAGCTCCTATTATTCTTTCCAGCAATCCCTCTCCAGAAGTTGACGTTGGCGTATTTTATTGTTTTTTCTTTTGTTTGTTTATTCATTGTTGGATCATAAAGTAATACTTCCCTCCAGGCTTTGGGGAGCATATCCTTTGCTATTTGCTCTATGCCTATGAATAAATCATCCAGAGTGAACACCCTGTAATTAGCCAGCATCCTCATTTTATTGATCTTTAGTTCAAACCTGAGTATTTCATATCCAATATCATACCCCTGCTTTTCATAATGAAGTCTTTTGTTGTACAATTTCACCCTGTATTCTGAAAGTACTGCTTGCTTGTAGTTTCCTTCATTATTGCGATGCTTAGCCTCAAAAGGTCTTCTTTTATACATCAAGGTATTATTTATGATATCATCAGAAGGTATTGGGGGCATCAAATTCACCCCAACTTCAACCGAATCGACTTTGAATAATTTCAGCTCCAATCCAGTTGCCTCAATAAGCCGTTTTAAGGCAATTTCAGCCTCTTTTCTGCCAAATTGATTATAGTTGTGCTTACCATCATTATAATACTTGTGAAGGCTTCCAGCAAGCTCTACATATCCATTAGGAAATAATTCCAACTTCATATTCTTAGTCCATCCTGTTGATCGGTATGAGACCTTTTTACCATTAGCAAGTATTTTCTCGTGATCACCAGTTGATCCATTGATAGATTCAAAAAAATCTATCTTATTTCGAAGATCAGCCATCTGAGTTGCATTTAATCTTGAAGAAAGCTTTATATAGTCTATCATAGCCTCTTCTTTTTTGGTAAGATCTCAATAAGAGCCTCCTGAATGGAAGATTCTTTGAAGTATACTCGTGATCCAATAGCGTGAGCTTTTAGCGCCCCCTTCTCTCTCCATCTATATAGGGTAGATTCATCACATTTAAGTCTCTTTTTCGTTTCATCAATATCATAAAGATGATCGATACTTCTTTTTTTTAATTCTGCCTTTAATTCAGCTATTTCAGCAAAAAGTGGAGCAACAAACTTCTCGAGCTTGTCATCCAATATTTCCGATAAAATATGCTTATCCACGATCACAGAATTTTAACTTCTGCAAGATCTAAAGTGGGTGTTGATTGGTTATCCCGAGATGGGAATGCTATTCCCCGACATAAAGTTTATTTTCCCCGAGTGGTGGATTTAATTTGTGAAACGAGGCTTTTCATGTCCTCAACATGCTGGTATGAAGTATATTTTGCATCAATATCTTTGATGTCTAAGTCCAGATTTTTTATGTTTTTTGTGATAGTATCCAGGCTTCCTCCTGTAAGAAGCTGTGTGATCTTTGCTTTGTAAGCATTAGAGCCATTAAGTTCTTTAATTTTATCATAGAATCCAATGCTTTTGAGTAGTGCTATTTTCTTTGTAAGGGTTAATCCTTTTTCAGGTTTTCTTTTTTGTTCCTTTTCAGAAAGTTTTTTTTCTATTAAGAGGATTATTTTAGACACTTTATATTGCACCTCTTTAATCTTTGTATCAGAAATTGGCATATAAATCAGGGATTGATCTCCTTTAGAAGCATAAATTAAATCTTCAAGATAATTTTGCTTTTTCAATAGTAAATCCTCAAGATCTGATTGATCAAGTTTCTCAATTTTCAACTCATTAATTTCAAAATATTCATTATGATGGATGTCAAGATCTTCTGCATTTAGTAATTGGTCGAATAAATTTTCCATGTAAGGAACCTTCTTATCCTCAATTTCCATCCAATCAAGACTATTGAGATTTTCTATTTTTCCATACTGATAATCAAGTTTGAACTCTTTAATTTTTTCGATAACTTCTTCGTATTTCATTTTAATTCCAAATAAAGTTTTGCCAATTCTAAAGCACTGTCTACTTCAGCTATTTTAATATATTCTAAAAATTGTTTTTCAGTGGTATGACCTGTAGCAGACATTAGAAGGGGTGTAGGTATCTTCCCATAAAAATTTGTTGCAAATGATCTTCTACCAATATGGGATGAAACAAGCATATACTTAGGATAACTGCCCTTTACTTTTCTGAATATTTTATTTCTTTCATCACCAATATTCTTTACCACACTACCCTCTATTTCTTGAGTAAATCCAATGATTTTACAAAGCTCCTTCACATATTCATTGAATCTTTGATCGCTTATCTTTCTTGGAAATTCACCACCCCTTTTATTGAGCACCTGCTGTACCTCTGGCAATAAAGGAATAACAATTTCTTTTTGTCCTTTTGTTTGTTTGAATGATATCAATTTTTGATCCTTTACCTCTATTATCATGTCTTTTCCAAACCTTGAGAAATCAGAGATTCTTTGAGCTGTAAAGCAGCTTATCAAAAGCCAATCTCGAACATTATCGAGTCTTTCAGAAAGTCCAGAATAAGATTTAATGGTTTCTAATTCATCAAGTGTGAGGTAGGTATCGTTGGTATCTTCACCAGATATAGAAAGCTTTTTTAGGCTTGGATTCACCTCAATTCCATTGTCTCTGGCATGATAACAATATGTCTTTATGAACTTGAAGTTCTTTTTTATAGTGTTTTTACCATAATTATTGAGTTCGTAGAAGTCACTGAATAAATTTTTGAAAGAGGTGTCAACATCAGAGACTTTAAACTTTCTATTGAAGTGTCTTTCCATGTCCTCAATCTTTCCAATAATAGTATTATGTTTTGTTAATGTAGCTTTAGATGCATTGAGCTTGATTGACTCAACATAATCATTAGCAATATCAACGAGATATTCTGATTTGAAGTCATCTCCATGCTTGTAATGAGTCTCAACAGTTGACACAAGCCATGCCTTATCTATATACTTTGGATCTGATTTATAAAAAGATTCGATGATTGATTTTTCCAAAGCGTTTAGACTATTCTCAACCTCCCTCTGTTTATTTCTTATACTTACATCCTTAATTTTTGATTTTCGATGATAGTGAATCCAATAATCATGAGTAACCACAATTTTAGAGTCGGTTTCTAATTGGTAGTCCCTTCCGTTATATCTATACAATAGCCTAACTTTCAATGAAGCTTGGTCTTTCTTTGATCGATATAGATAATTAACAGAAGCCATAATAAAGTTGTACGGTAAATGTACGGTAAAATGACTTTTGTTGCAATATCATGCATAAATATGCATACATTTGCTTCAAAGATTATATCTGTAAAGTATTGTATTTATTGACATTTATCTTTATTTACAAGCGATAAGAAAGGAAGGTAAATATTTAGGTTCGAGAGCCTCTTTCTCCGCTTAATAGTCCTGAAAGCCCAGTG
>CAZGUB010000159.1:0-3633 GCA_964528935.1 uncultured Flavobacteriaceae bacterium
ATCATCCCTAACGGGGCTAAAGGCATCGATGAGTTCTCCTTCGTCCAAACATACTGCTCCGTGAAGGGTGTTGGGCGGGACATAGAAAGAATCCCCTTTTACCAGTTTTTGGGTTACTCCATCGATGGTGATTTCAAACACACCCGCCCCGACAAGGGTTGATTGGGAGTGGTGATGCTGGTGTTCGACTCCAATACTTCCTTTTTGAAAACAAACTTGTACCAACATCAGACTTTCATCATATCCCAATATTTTTCTTTTGATTCCCGGCTCTACTACTTTCCATTCGGTAGCAGAGGTTTGCATAAAATTTTTACTGGTTTTCATGGACAATTATTCTTTATAGAGGTTGAATTTACGGATATAATCTTGAACTATTGGAGGAACAAAGGCATTGATGGATTTGTGACTCTTCCATAGTGTTTTTCTGAGAGAACTGGAAGAAACTTCCAAAAGTGAGGCTTCAAAAAATAAAATATTGGGATGATCTGACAGGGATTTTGGAATGTCTTCCGATTGCGATCGTGGATATACATAGATTTTATAGTGGTCGAGAATTTTCCTGTAGTCCTTCCAACGATCAAAGGAGACAAGATTGTCTTGTCCCAAAATCAAAGAGAAATCGTTTTTTGGATGCCTATCATTCAAGTGTTTGAGGGTATTTATCGTATAGCTGGGAGTGGGTAAATCGAATTCTGCCGTACAAGCTTTCAATAGTTTGGAACCTTCTATGGCAAGCTTTACCATGGCCAAACGGTGATGGTTTTCGGTTAGTTCACCATTGCTTTTGAAAGGATTTTGGGGGGTGATTAACAGCCATACCTCATCGAGTAAACTTTGTTGTGCAAAGAAATTGGCAATGGCCAAATGTCCGTTGTGAATGGGATTGAAGCTGCCAAAAAAGAGGCCTATTTTTTGCATTTCTACGGCTGAATAAATTCTTTGACAAGCTGTATAATCTTTTCTTTTGCAGACGCTAAATTGTCGTTTACGATTGTCACATCAAATTGACTAGCGGCCTTTATTTCTTGACCTGCTTTGGCAATGCGCTCCTGAATTAGGGCTTCGTCTTCTGTCCCTCTATTGCGTAATCTTTGCTCTAGGACGGCCAATGAGGGTGGTTGAATAAAAAGTGCGAGGGTTTGATCGGGGAATTGGGACTTGATGTTCAAACCGCCCACCACATCTACATCAAAAACTACATGCCGCCCTGCATTCCAAAGGTCTTCGATTTCGGATCGAAGGGTTCCGTAAAATTTGCCGGGGTAAACCTCTTCGTATTCTATAAAGGCATTGGCTTCAATTTTTTTTTGGAAGCCCTCTGTGCTGAGGAAATGGTAGTCCACACCATTTTTTTCATTGCCTCGGGGGGGTCTCGATGTGGCCGAAATTGAAAAAGCAAGAGGGAGTATTTCTGTCAATAAGGCCTTGACAAGTGTGGTCTTACCACTGCCCGAGGGAGCCGAAACGACAATGAGTTTTCCTGCGTTCAATTACAATACATTGAGGAGTTGCTCTTTTATTTTTTCCAGTTCATCCTTCATTTGGATGACCAGTTTCTGGAGGCCCGCATGGTTGGCTTTTGATCCTATGGTGTTGATTTCTCGTCCCATTTCTTGGGCGATAAATCCCATTTTTTTGCCATTGGAAACAGCCCCCTGCAAGGTTTTGTTGAAGTAATCAATGTGATTTTTTAACCGGACTTTTTCTTCCGTAATGTCGTATTTTTCTAAATAATAAATCAGTTCTTGTTCGAATCGATTTTGATCGATTTCTAGGGCAAGGGTGTCGAGTGCCGATTTTAATTTTTGTTGAATGAAAGTACTCCTTTCAGGATCTATTTTTTCTATTTCATCCAACAGGTGCATCAGATTATTTAGTCGTTTATTAAATTCTGTTTCGAGGATTTTTCCCTCTTCGGCGCGGAATTGGTTGAGTTTTTCGATGGCATTTTCTAGCAATGATTCTATGTGGAGCATTTCGCCTTCCTCAAAATCTTCGATTTCTGTTTTGAGCGTATCGGGTAGCTTTAGTGCCATATCCAGCAACGCCATCCGATCACCATTTTCGATACTTTTTAGTTGGTCAATATAGGCATTGACAGTGGCGACATTGATGGTTTTGGCTCTCGATTCCTTCAAGTCTTCTATGTAGAGGGAGAGGTCTATTTTCCCTCTATTTAGTTTCTCTCCCAGTTTTTTCTTGAGTTGGATTTCCATTTCCCTAACATAGGAGGGAATTCTGGCATTGAGTTCCAAGCCCTTGCTGTTGAGCGATCGCAATTCTAGGACATAATTCTTGTCTTCAAATTGTTGCTCGGCCTTTCCGTAGCCGGTCATCGAATGAATCATGGGCTGTTAAAGTTCCCTAATTTTGATGTTGCGGTAGGCTACTTTGTCACCGTGATCTTGAAGTCCAATTTTTCCTGTTTTGTATTTGGCAAAATCCTCCCAATCGGCAAATTTTGAGTTGGCGACCAGTTGATTCCATTCATCTCCCGTGAGGGGAAAAGTAACAATTTCTACGCCATTCAGTTTTACGCTTCCCAAGTTATCGTTGTAGTTGATGGAAATAAAAACGTGATTCCACTCTCCGGCAGGCTTACATACATTTTGGGTAGGCTGAACCAGATCGTATAAGGCACCGGCTTGGTGATAGTTGGGATTTTTAAAAGAGTCCGGATGACGCTCGTTATCCAATACTTGGATTTCGGGACCTGTTTGGTAGGGAGTTTTGAAATTTTCTCCTTCTTTGACCCCCCAGAAGATACCGCTGTTGCCTACTTCGGCAATTTTCCATTCCATGGACAATTCAAAGTTGGTGTATTCTTTTTCGGTAACAATATCATGTCTGCTTCCTTTTTCTTTTTTGGTAGGGTCAAAGACCATAGCTCCCTCTTCGATGATCCAAGCAGTGCTCATTGTGGTGCCGTTGAACTGATGCCAACCGTCAAATGATGAGCCGTCAAAGAGGGCCACCCATTCTTTTTCAGCGGTTTTTTCGACTGTGTTGGTACTTTTCTTTTTGGGTTGTTCGTTGCAGGCAAAAGTTACTGCCAACAGTGAAATTAAAATCAGATTTTTCATGTGGTATAGTTATAAGTTTAAAATATTTTTAAGATGTTTTTCATCGACTTGGGTTCCTGCAAAGTCGTCGAAGGTTTTTTGTGTGGCTTCGATGATGTGTGATTGAATGAAGGGAGCTCCTTCTCTGGCACCTTGTTCGGGACTTTTGATGCAGCATTCCCATTCCATTACGGCCCATACATCGCAGCCGTATTCGGTAAGTTTGGTAAAAATGGTTTTGAAATCGATCTGTCCGTCTCCGGGAGAGCGGTATCTTCCGGCGCGGTCTATCCAATCGCCATAGCCACCAAAAGCTCCTTTTTTTCCATTGGGTTTAAATTCAGAATCTTTGACATGGAAAGCTTTGATGAATTGGTGGTAGTGATCTATGTATTCGATATAGTCAAGTTGTTGTAGGACGAAATGACTGGGGTCGTAGAGGATATTTGCTCTTTTGTGGTTTCCGGTGGCTTGCAAAAAGCGTTCAAAAGTGACACCATCGTGGAGATCCTCTCCGGGATGAATTTCATAGCAAACATCTACGCCGTTTTCGTCAAAAGTGTTGAGA
>CAZGUB010000160.1:0-3613 GCA_964528935.1 uncultured Flavobacteriaceae bacterium
TTCTTTGAGCCAACGCCTGCCATAAGCCACTTTTTCAAGATTGTCAAAACTGCCACAATGCAGGTCAGAGATTTGGGTGATCTGAAAACCGTCAAAACTATCGGGAAGGGCATCGTATTCAAGGGTATAACGCAACACCCTGTAATTGTATCGACCTTTGTACATACCGTACAAAAGGGAGCTAAAGGGAATGGCACCGAGAACCAAAGCCCATTGGGAAATAAATTTTCTGCGTTCGGGAAAATGGAATTTTTGTTCGGAACTAAAACGACTGTAAAAACCCAAGATGACCCTGCTGATGTCTTCGAAAAATAAAAGGGTAATCAAAACCAGTTGGGCGGTGATCAGGGCGATAAAAAATCCGATAGAATATGCCACCCCGGGGCTCCATCCCACGCTGCGATCAAAAGTGAAAATTTGCCAAAAAAAGTTGCCCAACAAAAGCAACACCATCAGCCCATAGAAGACCCACCAACCTTTGTTTTGGGTAGTGGTCTTGATGGCCTGAAAGGCATACCATTCCAAAAGCAATAATACAATGACAAAGGGAATCCAGCGCATGGCAAATTTTCGGGCAAAGGTATAAACTGCAAATGAATTATTCTTTAGAAAAACCGCTAAACCCAATTTTTTCTGCCAGTAACATCGCTTTGCCATCGGTCAAACTCGCCACATAGCAGCTTGCATTCAGCAGGGTTTCGTAGAGGCTGTCGGCAGGGAGTTGCTCATGATCGGGAACCAATTGCAGCAACAACTTGTCGTAGCTGTTGGACTTATCCAAAAAAGCATGGGCTGCGGCAGTAGCCAATGCCTCCAGTAAAGTAGAGATAACTTTGTAGCCTACGATTTCTTTTTGAATCACTTCTTCAGAGTTATAAATCTTTTCAACACTCAGATTGATGATGTCGGTGATTTGGGCTTGGTATTGACTTTTTTCCAATAGGGCACTGCCAAAAGTACCCTCGAGGATTTGATTTTCATTTTCAGAAAAAATCCTGACGGTGTCTTTGATCAAACTATTGATGGCCAGTGCCCGCAGGTAACTCAGTCGCTGGCTGCGGTGTTTCAGCTTGGAATATTTGAGGGTGTCCAAATCGTCCTTGACCAATTTGATTAAATACTCAAGGGCGTATTCTTCTTCGATCCAGCCCAAGTGAATGCCATCTTCAAAATCTATGATGGTGTAACAGATATCATCGGCTGCTTCTACCAGATAGGCCAGCGGGTGGCGGTAATGCTTATTGTTATTGAACAGCCCCATGTCATTCGAAAGGGTTTGAAAAAAGGCTTCTTGCGATTGGAAAAATCCATATTTTTTGTCCGCTACATGGGGGGTGGGCCGGAGGGGCAGGCTGGCTTTTGGATATTTGACAAATGCTCCCAAGGTGGCATAGCTCAGACGCAGTCCGCCGGGAGTTCCAGGTTGGCTCTCCGTAAGAATTTTGAATCCATTGGCATTGCCTTCGAAACTACACAGATCTTGATATTGCTTATCGGAGAGTTCGGACTTGAAACGAGCACCGGCCCCGTGCATAAAAAAATGGCCGATGGCTTTTTCACCGCTATGTCCAAAAGGGGGGTTGCCAATGTCGTGGGCGAGGGCTGCCGCGGCCACAATGGCTCCAAAATCATTGATTTTATAGCCCAGTGCTTCCGACAAATAGGCATGCTTGTTTAGAAGGGCTTTACCGGCCATTCTACCCAGACTTCTGCCCACCACCGATACTTCCAAACTGTGGGTGAGGCGGGTGTGAACAAAATCGGTTTTGGAAAATGGGATGACTTGGGTTTTGTCCTGTAAACTTCTAAAGGCACTGGAAAAAACAATGCGGTCATAGTCCACTTCAAAACCTATACGAGTGTCGTCTTGTTCTCTTCGTGGGCGTTCTTTTTGATCCCCGTATCTCTTGAGTTTTAGCAGGTTTTCCCAGTTCATTTTTTTGATATGTTAAAAAATTGTAACCCCTATTTGCCATTAATAACCTTGAGTTAACACTCCTTCTTTTAGTTTTAACTTTTGGATAAAACAAGAAGGATTGGCGGTGGATATATTTGCCAAAAATAAACGAAACTCATGAAAAAATTTATTTATCTACCCTTATTATCATTTTTTATTGCGGGAGTCTATTCCTGTGAGAAAGAAACTGAATTAGTTGAGATCCCAGATTCCACCATTCAGCGTATTGTTGATGCAGCGGTGAGTGCTGCCGCAACTGCCGCGGCCAACGCTGCTACGAATGCTGTTAATGCAGCTTTTGATGCCGAGGAGGCCGCTAATAATGCCGCCAATGCAGCCCCTGAAAGTATTGATCATACAGGATACATTACTTCCGATACCACTTGGAAAAGAGAAAGCATCCATTACCTTACCGATAAAGTGGTAGTTCCCGATGGTGTCATTCTCACCATAGAGGCGGGAACCATCATCAAAGCCCGTCAACACACCAACCCTGAGGACTCTGCCGCACTGGTTGTGGCCAGAGGAGGAAAAATATTTGCAACGGGCTCAGCAGATCTCCCCATCATTTTTACTTCAGAGCTAGACGATATCCAAAAAGACCACACCTATCCTGGTGGATCTCCCAACCTCACCTCGGAAGATTATCAGCTTTGGGGAGGCTTAATTATTTTGGGTAAAGCTAGAATTTCTGTTGACACCAATGAAACCGAATATGCAATTGAGGGAATTCCTGCCGAAGATACTTTTAGACTCTATGGAGGTACTGACGATACAGATAGCTCCGGTGTGCTGGATTATGTCTCTATCCGTCACGGTGGCGAGCAGATCGGATCGGCAAACGAAATCAACGGATTGACCCTGGGAGGGGTGGGTACCGGAACCCGAATCTCAAACATCGAAATTTACGCCAATTTCGATGATGGTATCGAATTTTTTGGGGGAACAGTAGATGCTACCAACCTAATTGTGTGGAGTTGTGGTGATGACGGTTTGGATACCGATCAATCCTACAATGGAGAAATCACCAATGCTGTAGTGATAATGAATCAAGACGCTTCGGCTTCGAGACCCGGAGATCACGGCTTGGAATTGGACGGCAAGGAAGGGGACTATGCTGCCACCAACCCTACTTCTGCTTCCATTACCAAATTTACTTTTAAAGGAAATCCTGGATCTGAAATCGGTCAATTGAGAGATGGAAAAAGAGTCCACATTTCAAATGTCTTCGCCTTTAATTTATCTACCGAAGCCGGTGAAGGGGATTTGTCCATAGAAACGAACGCTGATCCCACTAACAAAAATCATGGAGAAGACGAGTTTGTCGATGGATATTCGAGCTTTTCGGACATTGAGGTGGTTCTGCCAACAGGAAAAACCTTAGAGGATATTTTCCCCAACCACAACACCACCCACCCCGGATTTCCGGCCAGTGCGTTCGAAGCCTTTTCGGCTGTTTCAGAACCTTCGTCCGGACAAGGTGCTGACACCAGCGTGTTTTCTTGGACATTGGCCCACTCTTCCGGTGCGCTTGATTTTTAAATACCAACTGCTCTTGCTGTTAACAAAAAAACCCATCTTACAGGTGGGTTTTTTTTAAATTTATGACATGATAAAAAAACTCACCAACTTCTTTATTTTTACCGTTCCTTCTTT
>CAZGUB010000161.1:0-3587 GCA_964528935.1 uncultured Flavobacteriaceae bacterium
GTGTCCAGCATTGGGGATAGAAACGAGTTCGAAATTTGGGTATTGTCTTTGTAAGTTGGTTAGGTCTGTGTCTTCTATGTAACTGGATTCAAGTCCTCTTATGAATAGGGTTGGGGTGTGTATTTTCGGTGATTCTGGAAGTGCTTTTCCAATTCGTTCCGGATGGGATCGAAATAGGCTGAGATTGCATTTTACAGAAAGAACACCTTCATCGGTTCGTTCTAAATTTTTCAATAGAAATTGCCTTAAACCGATTTCTGGGAATAAAGGCATGAGAAATTCTTCGGCTTCTTTTCGACTTTGAAATTGTTGCTCATCTACTTCGCTCAGCGCCTCTAAGATTTCGGTGTGATGTGGCGGATAGGCTTTGGAGGCTATATCTACTACAATAAGCCGTTCAATTCGTTCTGGGAATTGTTGCGCTACGAATTGTGCTGTTTTTCCGCCCATTGAGTGACCGAGAAGATCAAATTTCTCAATCCCTTGAACGTCGGCGTAATCAATAACATCTTGGCTCATGATTTCATAGCTAAACTCGTCGCTGTGAAAACTCTTCCCGTGATTTCTGGCATCTAATAAATGTACCGATCTCCCTTTTTCAGCCCACTTTTTGGCAAAGGTTTTCCAATTGTCTCCACTACCTAGAAATCCGTGTAGGATTAAAAGGGGTTTCCCTTCACCAATAATATTCGAGTGTAGCATACGAACTAGGGGTTTTGTAATCGGTGTAGATATTGGTTCACTACATTGTCTAAACCCAAGTAAATAGCTTCGCAAATCAGTGCGTGCCCGATAGAAACTTCTAAAAGATTGGGGATCGATTTTGCAAAAAACGCGATGTTCTCTAAGGATAAATCGTGTCCGGCATTAACCCCTAAACCTAACTGTTCGGCCCTTTTTGCAGTAGCAATGAAATCTTCAATGGCTTTAGTAGGGTTTGATACATAAGCAGAGGCGTAGGGTTCTGTATACAATTCGATTCGATCGGCTCCTGTTTTTGCAGCTGCATCAACCATTTCAGGATTAGCATCTAGAAAGATAGAGGTTCGTATGCCCTCCTTCTTGAAGGTGGTGATTACTTCACTTAGAAACTCTGAATGCTTTTTGCAGTCCCAACCAGAGTCAGAAGTAATGGCATCAGGCGCATCGGGTACTAAGGTTACCTGTTCAGGTTTGACTTCAAGAACCAAATCAATAAAGGATTGAATCGGATTACCTTCGATATTAAATTCAGTGTGTACCACCGGGCGTAATATTCGAGCGTCTTCATATCGAATATGTCTTTCGTCTGGTCTTGGATGAATAGTGATTCCTTGACCACCGAAATTCTGAATATCGGTAGCGGTTTTAATCAGATCTGGATTATTATGACCTCGAGCATTACGAATCGTAGCCCATTTATTGATGTTTACACTGAGTTTTGCAGGCATGAGTAATTCTATTTAGCGGTACAAAAATAGACAATTAAGACCCCTTTGAATGTCTCAAATATCCGTAATTTGCAATATGAATTTCTCTCAGGTAGCATTTCAGGAACTATTGAATCAAAGTATTCCTGTCTTTCATATCGATGATCGAGTCGAGGAAGTCAAAGAATTCTTTGAGGATGGTCGGTTCTCTCATGTAGCTATTTATGATGACCAGCGCTTTTTGGGTAACTTGTCTTCTTACGCCTTATACCCTCTTGAGAATGATGAATCTCTTTATTCTTTAGTCGACGAACTTCAGTCTTTTGGGTAGGTGAGACTGCTCATTGGGTGAGCGTTTTTGATCAATTATTGAAATCAGGTGCCGATTTAATTCCTGTCCTAGATCACTCAGGACTGCATAAAGGATATTATTTACTTGAAGATATCGAAGGAATGTTTGGTCAAAGCACGTTCGTTCAAGAGGCTGGAGAGGTGTTGATTATCAGTAGTAATCCTTCGAATTTCTCGATAAGTACGATCGTTCAACTTATTGAAATGAATCAAGGTGGGGTAGGAGGTCTTCTTATGACTACTTCAAACGAACTAGTCAAGGAGGTGGCGGTAAAAGTTAATTCTGAAAATTTCACCCAAATCCTTAGTGAACTAAGACGTTACGATTATCACATCGATTACGCTCCTGTAAACGATTTGTATTTTGAGCAATTAAAAGAGCGATCTGATTACCTAACCAATTATTTAGATCTATGAGTAATGAGCAGGTAAAAATTGCCTTGTATAGCCTACAACTCAGTGAGCCTGATTTGGTTTTTTTAGCCGATTTAGTGCTAGAAATAGAGCGCATCGGCTACACCTTAAGTGTTGAGGCAGAATTTGCAAGTTCACTTGCTCCGCATCTTCCTAGCACGCATTTTACCGTTTTCACATCTGCAGCTGAACTGAAGAAAATGAAAGCTGATTTGATGCTCAGTATTGGTGGGGATGGTACTATGCTTCGTGCCGCCACTTTCATTGGAGACTCTGAACTCCCTCTTATTGGTGTGAATTTAGGAAGACTAGGATTCCTTGCGACCCTTCAGCGAGAAAATGTGGTTGAAGCTTTGGAGCGATTTTCATCTGGTAACTACCGAGTAGAGGAGCGTAGTTTATTGCAAGCTCAACTTAAGGGAGAAAGTGGTGCTTTTGGAAAAATTGATTATGCTTTAAATGAGGTCGCGGTAAGCCGAAAGGACACGACAAGTATGATTACTATTGAAACTTGGCTTGATGGAGTTTACCTGACAACTTACTGGGCTGATGGTTTATTAATTGCTACGCCAACAGGTTCTACTGGTTATTCGCTTAGTTGCGGCGGACCCGTGGTTTCGCCACATTCATCATCGTTAGTCGTTACTCCAGTAGCACCACATCATTTAAATGCAAGGCCTCTAATTATTGAAGATCGTACTGAAATTCGATTGAAGGTAGATTCTCGGGAACCACAACACTTGGTTTCTTTAGATTCCAGAATTAGTACCGTGGATAATGGACAAGAATTGTGTATTCGAAAAGCTCCATTTGTCCTAAGATTGGTTGTTTTTGAGGAGGATCATTTTTTTCAAACACTTAGAGAAAAGCTCCTTTGGGGAGAGGATAAAAGAAATTGATTATGCGTAGATTTTTATTTTTTATAATTGCCATTCACTGTTTTTTGTGGTCATCAGCACAAGATTTAAGACCTTTTGAATTTGGACTGGGCCTTCATTCTGTAGTTGCTGTGGGTGATGAGCCCTTGGATTTTTTTGATCCAAATTATTCCTTAGTTTTCACTTCTAGGATAAATTTTCCATATAGGTTAGCTATTAAAGCCTCATTTGCTCCCTCATATAATTACACGAAACCAAGAACTGGTGGTCTTGGCTGGGAAATATTTAAAACTTCCAAGGCTACGGTTGGACTTGAATATAATTTAAACTCCTACAATGCTTACGATCCTAGAAGACAGAAAGTAGGGTACCTAATGATAGGCCTTTCGTATGAGCTAGGAAATTTCAAACCTATTAGGAACTGGGAACTGTCATCTTCTGAAAGATTAGGGCTTAATTTTGGTTTGGGTTTTAAGTCTAGGATTTCTCCTCTATTACTTATAAGTACTGAGTTTGGAGTAGGCTATTTCCTCTC
>CAZGUB010000162.1:0-3584 GCA_964528935.1 uncultured Flavobacteriaceae bacterium
ACGAATATTTTCTTCGGTTTGTAAAGCGTTGGCATAAGCCTGATAGCTCTCCAATTCTTCTGCGATCTCTCTGCCGGTTACCTCGATCATGTAGACTCCACTATTGCCCTCTATCAGTGCTGAAGTCTGATTGAGCTCCAAAGCAAAGGCGACACCAATAACATAGGGTTCAGAACCGGCACCCACCAAAATGGTATTTTCTTGGGTAACGGCAGAAGCGGTTTCTACTGGGCTTTCGGCAGCAGTAGCCAGGCTGTCCAAGTTGTTTTGATCTGAATGAATCTTCATCAAATAGGCGGCTTTTGCCTCTTTCAACATTTTCTGAAATACCTCGATTTTCAAGGCTTCCATATTGACAAAGCCCTCTTCGGTAACCCCCGAAAGCTGGGCCACTACATATCCTCCAGAGGATATACTGAAGCGTTTGACATCGCCTACTTGAGTGTCTTCATCGAACAACCACTGAACCAGATTTCTTTGTCGAGGCAAAGCAGGGAGGTTTTCGTCCAATAGGTTGACCTGCTGCACAAATCGAACTTGATAATCGTATCGTTGGGCGACGGTATCGAGCACCTTTTGATTGTTGCTTTCCATCTCAAACTCGGTGGTTTTTTGAAAAACGCTATTGGAGGTTTCCTCGGAAGGAACGATTTCATTGGAAATATCGGCGGTCAAAACAACATCTTCTTTGTCGGTGATTTTGATGACATGAAAACCAAATTCGGTTTCTACCACTCCAATTCTGCCCAGACGATTGCGATTGCAGAAGTCAAAGAATTTTTCTGTCATGGTACCTTCTTGAAAAAAACCGAGGTCTCCTCCCTTTGATTTGGAGGGTCCATCGGAATTTTCTTGGGCCAATTGGGCAAAATTATCCGGATTTCTCCGAGCCTGACGGAAAAGGTTTTGTGCCAGTCTTTGGGCCTCCTCTTTGGATCTTGTCACTGTGGGTGCTGCAGAATTTGCCCCATCGAATGCAATTAGTATGTGGCTGGCCCTTATGGCACCTCCTTTTTTTCTGTCTAAAAATCGAGATATTCTCATTTGATTCCCGTCTTTGTAGGGTCCAAAAACGTCACCGGGGTTGAGACCAAAAATAATGTCTGCATATTCGTTGGCCAAAACGCCTTTGGTTTTATAAATGGAGTCGAAAGGCACTTCGGAATACTGCTCTACAAAATCTGTGATGTTTTGTGTGGTGGCCAATCCTTCGATGGTGTCGGTTAGTTTGGACACATCATTGTACTCAATTCTTTGAGATTTTAACTTTTCGAGTTCGGATCGGATTTGGTTTTCGTCTTCCTCAGTAGCGGTTTCTGGGAAAATAACGTAGCGGACGCTTCTGCTGGCTTGGGTTTCGTAATCCTTTTGGTTTTCTTTGAGGTATTGTTTGATATCGGAATCGGAAATTTTGAAGAGGCTGTCTGGCACATTATCATAAGGAAGTCTGACGTATTTAAGGTTTACCTTATCGTTTTGGCGGTGGTAAGCATCTTTTCCTTCCAGCTCAGTAAATCCAGTGCTGGACTTGATCAGGTCGTAATAGATGTTTTCTTTGGCCAGTCCTACAATGTTTTCTTCTTGCATCTTCCAGTTGTTGTAAGCTTGAGGATTCTCTACACTCAACTGGTTGATGTAATCTGTAAAAATTCCAAAATCAAAAAAACCAGTTTCGTTTTGAAATCTTGGATCTTGGACTATTCTTTCGTCTTGCATCAAAATCATTTCGATTTGCTCTTTACCGGCATCGATTCCCAAACGCTCAAATTCTTGTCTAAAAAGCGTAGCCCTCAACAATTGATCCCATACGGTATTGACGGCCTGCATGGTCGAAAAATTGTAGTTTCTTTCGGTGTTTTCCACCAGTTGTCTGTATAGGGTAAGATCGATTTCTTCATCGTTTACTATTGCTATAGGATCATTGGGGTTGCTGTTGGCAGAGTTGCCGTCGAACACACCGGAAATAACGAAGGCAAATAATGCCATGCCAATGACCAAAATAAGAAAAACAGAGCGTTGTCTAATTTGACCTAAAACTGCCATATCATTTTTTTTGAGTCGGATGCGAAAATACGACTTCCTTTTCGATTTTAAAAAAGATTTGCTTTGTTATTTGGGGACATTCGGGCAACAGTAAACTGACCCTGAGTGGATCAATGGTCTTCCAAGGTGGTGAGAATAACACGTTCTATTTTGGTTGAAGAAACTTCTTTGATTTCCAAACGGTAATCTTCAATTTCGATTTTGGTACCTTTGGCCGGAATTTCTTCTTTGAAATACACGATCATCCCGCCCAAGGTTTCATAAAATTCATTTTCGGGCAAATTGATGTTGTAATTTTTGTTGATGTAATCCACTTCCAATCGGGCAGAAAATTCAAAAACGCCTTTTTTGATTTGCTTTTCATAGAGTGCAATATGATCGTGCTCGTCATGGATTTCTCCAAAAAGTTCTTCGATAATATCTTCGACAGTAATGATCCCCGAAGTACCGCCATATTCGTCCAACACTACCGCCAGACTTTTTCGCTGTTTGGTAAGCAATTTGAGTACTTCACTGATTTTCATGGTTTCGGGAATATAGGCTACGGGGAGCAATATTTTTTTGAGACTTTTGGGCTTTTTGAACATTTCGAAGGCATGGACGTAGCCCTGAATCTCGTCTATGGATTCTTCATAAACCGGGATTTTGGACAAACCACTTGAAGTAAATATTTTTTTGACCTCAGACAAAGGTGCTGTGTTTTCGATGGCTATAATTTCTGTTCGTGGCACCATGGCCTCACGGACTTTTACCTCGGAAAAATCCAGTGCATTTTGGAAAATTTGTATCTCGCTATCAACGTTTTCGATGTCCTTGGTCGATTCTAATTGCTCTTCTATGTAATTGCCGAGTTCTACTTTGGAAAAGGACAATTGGACAGGGTCGCCTTTGGTTTTAAAAAACACCATGAGAATAAAATCGGACAATTTGTTGATCATGGAAGTAATGGGGGTAAAAATGGCGTAAAATAGGGCGGTCGGAAAAGCAAATACTTTCATGAACAGATTGGAGAACCGGTGAAAAAACACTTTGGGAAGGAATTCTGCGGTAATCAGGATGATGGCCGTAGAGATCAAAGTTTGTATCAGCAAAACCCTAAGGGAGATGTAGCCGGTGAGAAGGGTTTCGGGAAAAAACAACTGTAGAATTCTGTCGCCCATAAAAATCCCATAAATCACCAGCGAAATATTATTGCCCACCAGCATGGTAGCAATAAACCGAGAAGGGTTTTGGGTGATGTAATCTAGGAAACGGGCGTTGAGACCAGACTGTTGTTTTTCGATCTCTAGGTAGATTCTGTTGGCCGAGACAAAAGCGATTTCCATTCCTGAAAAAAAAGCAGAAAGGACGAGGCAGATCAGAATGATAAGGTCGGAGTGGATCATCGAGAGGTGTTTCCCCTGTTTTTAAATTTCTTGCGAAAATGTCTTCTAAATAGAGCCATAAAGACAGAGAGTAGTGCAAAGCCAATGAAGATATAGGCTTTTTGACGGTTGCTGTTCCACTGACTAAAACTCTCGTAGGTGGCAACCACGGCGATC
>CAZGUB010000163.1:0-3579 GCA_964528935.1 uncultured Flavobacteriaceae bacterium
CCAAAACGTCAATCAAGACGGTTTGAGGGGGGGAGTGATCTATCACGATGGTCAGTTTGACGATTATAGGATGGCCATTACGCTCGCAAACACCGCCACCGATCTTGGGGCCACATTGATCAACTATATCGAAGTCATAGGCCTGCTAATGGAAAAAGATATTATTTCTGGATTGGAAGTTTTGGATCGTGAGACCCAAGAAAAGTTTGCGATTTCTGCCAAGGTGGTGATCAATGCAACTGGTGTTTTTAGTGACAGCATCGTAAAGATGGATCAACCGGGAGCACCACCACAGATACGCCCCAGTCAAGGAGTGCATTTGGTTCTGGAAAAAGAATTTTTGGAGGGTCCTCACGCCATTATGATTCCCCATACCAGTGATGGAAGGGTTTTGTTTGCTGTGCCATGGCACGATTATGTAGTGGTTGGGACAACAGATACTCCCATCGACCAAGCATCGGAAGAGCCCAGAGCCTTGGAGGAGGAAGTAAGCTTTATACTGAGCAATGCCTCCCAATACATGACCAAAAAGCCCCATAGAAAAGATGTTAAAAGTGTTTTTGCAGGGCTGAGACCCCTCGCCGCACAACAAAGAGACACTTCCCAAACCAAAGAAGTTTCTCGGCACCATAAGGTAAATGTTTCCACCAGTGGTCTGATTAGCGTTTTGGGAGGAAAGTGGACTACCTATCGAAAAATGGGAGAGGATGCCATCGATACAGCCATAATGGTGGGAGGTTTGAATGAACAAAAATGTAAAACCAAAAAACTTTTGTTGCACGGTCATATTGAAAAGGTAGACTTTACCGATCCCCTTCATGTCTATGGAACCGATCGAGAGAAAATCGTTTCCTTGGGTTTGCCCCAAGACAATGATTCGCTTTCGGAAAAGTTTTATATTAGTAAAAATCAAATCCTATGGAGTGTTACCCACGAGATGGCCATTCATTTAGAAGATGTCTTGGCCAGGCGGGTGAGAGGTCTGTTTTTGGATGCGACAGAAACCATGAGAATAGCTCCGAAAGTAGCCGAAATCATGGCTGAGGCGCTCCGTAAAGACGAGGATTGGAAAACCAAAGAACTCAAAAAAACAAATAGTATTATTAAAAATTACATTTTATGATTGATCCTTATTTGGCAGAATTTATCGGAACGTTTTTCCTTCTTTTATTGGGTGCCGGGGTGGTGGCCAATGTCAATCTCAAAAACACCATAGCCCAATCGCAGACCCCATGGGTTTTGATTACCAGTGCATGGGGTTTTGCCGTTTTTGTGGGGGTGTACATCAGCGGCCAGTTTAGTGGAGCCCATCTCAATCCCGCCGTTACTCTAGGTTTGGCGGTTGCACAAAAGTTTTCTTGGAGTTTGGTTCCGGGCTATCTTCTCGCACAAGTTTTGGGAGCCATGATGGGCAGTTGGGTTTGCTATCTAACCTATATCGATCACTACCGTCTTACATTGGATGAAGCCAGTGTACGAAGTACTTTTTGTACCGGTCCGGCGATTAGAAATTACAAAAACAATTTTTTTAGTGAGATGATCGGGACGTTTGTTTTGGTCTTTGGAGCCCTTTTTATCGTAGCTCCCAACATTGAGGTGGAGGGATTAGAGATTCAAAATTTCGGTCTGGGAGCCTTGGAAGCCCTTCCGGTAGCCCTATTGGTCTGGGTCATCGGTATGGCCTTGGGTGGAACCACCGGTTACGCCATTAACCCTGCTCGTGATTTTGGTCCTCGGCTGGTATATCAATTGTTGCCAAGAAAAAATAAAGATGCCGATTGGTCCTACGCTTGGATTCCTATTTTGGGGCCTTTTGTGGGAGGAGCTTTGGCCGGAGGGGCCTATCTGTTGTTGGTTTAGCGGGCAGAAATAACTGATGTTACCCGATCGGGAAAATCTGTAATGATGGCATCTACTTTTAGTTGTAACATCTTTTGGATATCGGCAGTTTCATTGATGGTATAGGGATAGATTTTATAGCCCGCATCATGTATTTTCCTTACATTTTTTTTGTTCAAGGCCTTGAAATTGGGGTTGATGGCTTCTGCATCGACAGCATGAGCCGTGGGCAACGCATCTAGGGGATCAGCATCGGTGAGCACAGCAATGGGAATGTTTTTGTTTAGCTCGTAAAAAATTCTTAGCTCTTCCCAATTGAAACTGGAAATGATGTAAGGGATTTTTATGCCTTTATTTTGTGCGGTGTATTGGGTTAAAATTTCATGGGTGGGTCTGGCCGTTCCACTCCCTTTCAATTCTATATTCAGCAAAACTTTACCATTCACCAATTCCAAAACTTCGGCAAGGGTAGGGATTTTGTACTGACCCTTCACCTTTAATTTTTTTATAGAATCCAATTCCAGCGTTTCTATATAACCTTGTCCGTCGGTCAGTCGTTCCAAGGTTTTATCATGAAAAACCACCAATTCACCGGATCGACACAAAAAAACATCTATTTCTATGCCGTCTACTCCCAGCTCCAAAGCCTTGGAAATAGAGGGCAAAGTGTTTTCGGCAATATGGCCTTTGGCTCCGCGATGACCAATAATCATCGGTTTATGGGACTTGTCACAGGCGATAGTGTTGAGCGTAATCATAAGCAGAATAAAGGATTTATAAAGCATTTTTTGCATGGGAAATAAAAACATAATTTGATTACATTTAAACAAAAATAGGAATATGGTTTTTCAAAAAGAAATAAGTCTTCCTTCCTTTTCTCGTGGTTTTCATCTTATCACAAAACACATCAGTCGCGAGTTGCCCAAGATGAGCGGCATTTTGAATATTTTTATAAAACATACTTCTGCCAGCCTCACCCTAAACGAGAACGCCGATCCTACGGTACGGATGGATTTTGAAACACATTTTAATGTGATGGTACCTGAATCTGCCACCTATTTTCTACATACCCTTGAAGGCCCTGATGATATGACCTCACATATCAAAAGCAGCCTTTTGGGGAGCAGTGTTGATATTCCGATGAGCCAAGGCAAGCTATTGCTAGGTACCTGGCAGGGAATTTATCTCTGCGAACACCGAAATAACGGTGGAAAGAGGGAATTAGTAATTACCGTCATTGGAGAAAAACCTTAATCTAGAATTTTAGTAGATTTATGTCGATTCAAAATAAATTGAAAACAATTTTTTTTAAAAAAACAACTATCGCTTGGTCAATTTTTGTGCTGACTTTCAATGCTTGCCAAATTCAGACCAAAGAACCATCTAAAGCATCTCCTTTACCCAATTTTATCATCTTTATCGCCGATGATGTCAGTTGGGATGATTTGGGTTGCTATGGAAATAAACAGGTTCATACCCCCCATATAGATGCCTTGGCAAAGGATGGATTGATTTTTAAAAATGCTTATCTAACCACCAGTTCTTGTAGTCCCAGCAGAAACTCCATCATTACCGGAAGGCATCCACACAACACAGGAGCAGCAGAATTACACACCAGCCCACCGCCTGAAATGATTTCCCTTCCTGAAATTTTGAAATCTAAAGGCTATTATACCCTTCAAGCAGGAAAATTTCATATGGGTGATTACGCCAAAAGGGGATTTGATGAGGTACACGAAA
>CAZGUB010000164.1:0-3555 GCA_964528935.1 uncultured Flavobacteriaceae bacterium
AAGAAAAATTGGGATGGGGATTATCCAAGCCGATAGGACTTTGAAATTCATCTACCTCCAATTGGGTAATGACAGTTTTTTGGGCCTGAATCGTCAAGGTTGACAAAAAGATCAATAAGGAATAGACTATACGTTTCATTTATTTTTGGTTTTATTGAATCAATATTTTTAGTTCAAATTGTCGTTTAAGGTAATAAATAATTTTAATGGTTTCGAATTCAAAGTTTAATTGATATGATCTGAAAAAAACTTAATTCACCCCATTTATTAACTGGGCAGCTCCCAGAGCACAGGCGTAGGAGGCGGGTTTGGCTTTTATTTTTTGATGTGGAAATTCACGTTTGAGAAGGGCCAAAAAAATCTTGTTGTCCGAAAAACCTCCATCGACATAAATTTTTTGGGGGAGGGCATTACAGATTACATCAATTTGAATCTTGAGTAAATCTATTAATTCCTTTAGCAATTGGTAATAGGCGACTTCGAAATTGGGAAAATCCAATTGCTCCTGCATGGGAGTCATCGCATTGTCCAGATACTTCCAACGAAAACAGTTTTTGTCGGTTTTTAATTCTTTTGCGATACGGGGGTTCCATTCCAACTTTCTGTGATAAAAAGGTGGTTTATTGAACTGCTGAATTAGATTTTCGACTTTAAGACGGTGTTCTTCTCCCAAAAACAAACGTGAGGATTTGACAGGGCTCCCATCGATTCTCATGTAAGCTGTGGCCCCTGCTTCGATTTGTTTTTGGTCAAAAACAGAACCATCGGAAAAGGGGTTGAAATTGATGCACCAAGTTCCGGTTGAGAGCAAAATAAACGATTCTTTCCCCCGGAGCAGGTAGGTCAGTAGGGCCGACGAGCTGTCGTGAATCCCTATTCCAAATTTGATTTTTCTCTCCCGAATCGATTTAGTAACTGTTTTTTGGGTTTGGACAAGAGGCGGAAACAGCCGGTCTATTCCTTCGTTTTTTACCCAATGGTGGTATTGATTTTTTTCGAAATCCCAAAGGTCGGTATGGCACCCGATGCTGGTAAATTCTGTATATCGCTCGCCCGTAAAAATATAGCTCATGTATTGGGGAAGATGGAGACTATAGCGAATTTTTTTGAAAATATGTGGACGCCGGTGTTTCAACCAATACAATTGTTTTCCGGAGTTGAGTAGATTGAGATTTTTTGAACCGGTCCTTGTGGCGAAAGTGGCTTCCGGGCCATAACGGTGGTAAAAGTCATCGAAGGTATCTTCAGTTACCGATTTGTGATAATCGTAAACCGGAGCTACCACCACTCCGTTTTCGTCCAGATGAACGAGCGTAGCGCCAAATCCCGAAAAACTAACGGTTTCAATTTCAAAAGCATCGGAATCCAACAAGAAATCAAAGCTCTTTTTCATCCACAAAACGATGCCCTTGATATCTTCGGCCGGGTGGCCGTCTTCGTCTTTTATTTTGGGGATGGTAACTTTTTCGCGCTTGAGGATATTATAAGTCGGATCAAACAAAAAATATTTTTGATTGGTTTTCCCTACGTCAAAAACCAAACAACAATGCTTAATCATTACAGACCGGTTGATTTGGAGTCTTTTCCTCTTTGGGCGATGAGTTGGTTTCGAATGTCCAGCTCACGATAGGCCGCCAGTGCATCCAAAGCACCACCACTTTGGTAAATCGATTCTTTGACCAGAGGCCTCACGTCGGTTCTAAAGGCGTCTTGCAATAGGGATTGACAACGGGTCACATCATTTTTTTGCTGGGCTTCTTTTACAGCCTCATAATCGACCAGCAGAGCTCTGGCATAGGCAATCTTGATACTTTCTACAGACTGAAGCAGGTCTTCCATCGGATCCTTCAGGTTGTGACTGGCATCGATCATCCACGACAATTCCGGGTTGGAAGTTTCTGCCATACCTTGGATCAGTTCACAAAAAATCAAAAACAATTGATAGGGTTTGACTGACCCCACCGTTAGGTCATCGTCTCCGTATTTGCTGTCGTTGAAATGAAACCCTCCCAATTTTTTCAAATGCATCAATATGGCCACAATTTGTTCAATATTGGTGTTGGGCAGGTGATGTCCCAAATCCACCAAAGTGGTGGCTTGCGGACCCAGCTTTGAGGCCAAAAGATGGGAAGTTCCCCAATCGGGGATGACCATGGAATAAAAATTAGGTTCGTAGGGTTTGTACTCGATCAAAAGCTTCCAATCGGAGGGCAAATGATTGTAAATTTCTTCTAGTGCTTCCAAAGTTCGCTGAAAAGCTCCGCGAAAACTGTGCTGACCGGCAAAGGAAGTTCCATCGGCCAACCATACAGTCAATGCTTTGGAGCCCAAGGCAATACCGTGATCAATGACTTCCTTGTTATGGCGAATCGCTTCTTTTCTTACCGCCGTATCGATGTGGCTCAGGGAACCAAATTTGTAGGAATGCACACTATTGGCCTGATCTTGAAAGGTATTGGAGTTGACGGCATCAAACTTGATGTCCAAATCGTTGGCCAATGATTTGATCGACTGATAATCCTTCGGAATGTCCCATGGAATATGCAAGCTGATGGCACCGCTGGATCGATTCAAAGCGTGAAGGATTCCTACATCTCTGATTTTATCTTCCAAAGTAGAAGGCTCACCGCCTTGGGGAAACCTACCAAATGGTGTCCCCCCGGTTCCCAAAGCCCAACTGGGAATGGCCACCTGGAAAGCCGCAATTTTGTCCAGCAAGGTTTCAACATCCAAGCCCTTTAAAGCTATCTTTTCAGCCAAAAACTCCCACCCTCTTTGGTGTTCGGCTAGTTGTTTTTGGTTGATGGATTTTAGTTGATTTTGATCAAACATATCGGGTCATTGTTTTTTATCTTACAAAAGCATTGGCCACCCCACCATCTACATTTAAGGTGTTTCCGGTGCTTTTCTCCAAAATTGCCAAAAAGGCAAATACACCATTGGCGATGTCTTCAGGTCTGATTATTTTATTCAATATATTCCTTTTGGCATAAAAAGCGGGCAATTCTTCTACAGTGATTCCATAAGCTTTGGCACGGCCTTCTGCCCAGTCGCCTTCCCAAATTTTACTGCCTACAATCACGCCATCAGGGTTTACGGTATTGACCCTGATTTGGTCAGCGGCCAGCTCGGCAGCCAAAAGCCTCGACAAGTGCATTTGGGCGGCTTTGGCCGTTCCATATCCAGCATTGTTGGGGCCGGACACCAAACCGTTTTTACTGGCGATGTTGACAATATTCCCACCCAAACCCTGAATTTTCATGACTTTAGCAGCGATTTTAGAAAGCATAAACTGTCCTTTGACCAATACGTTTTGCAACAAATCCCAGTCGGCTTCGGTGGTTTCTGTAATGGATTTTGAAATGGCCAATCCGGCACTATGAACAACAATGTCCAAACCTCCAAATTGTAAACAAGCACTTCTGACGGCAGCTTCCAAGCTATCGGACTTTGTTACATCGCAATGACAACCTATGGCTTGATCGGGAGAATAGGAAGCGGTGGCTTCCTGAAGGTAGTCCTCAGAAATATCGGTAAACACAACATTGGCTCCCG
>CAZGUB010000165.1:0-3552 GCA_964528935.1 uncultured Flavobacteriaceae bacterium
AGAATATGGATAAAATCCAACGCGAGCGGGAATCAAATCTTTTTTCCAAGAACTCGGGCATGGTAAAGACTCCGGAGCGCATATAAAACGGTAAAAACACCCAGCCCAAGATCAAAACAATCCAGGCGTGAAGTTCATAGATTAGCATGGGGAGCTTGTTGTCGGCTCCAGCTCCTGCCAGGCCTACCACGTGTTCTGAACCTATATTGGAAGCAAAAATAGAAGCCCCTACCACAAACCATCCTATATTTCTGCCGGCCAAAAAATAATCTTGGGTATTGTCTTTTCTCTTTAAGATGACCCATACGGCAATTCCGGCCAAGATCAAAAAGTATACGAAAATGGAGATCCAGTCTAATACGTCTAAGGTTTTCATGTTTTTAGTTTTTATTAAACCTGTAAATGGTTTGGGTTTGATAGGTTTCTTCCGGATTCAAGATTACCGAGGGAAAATTCGATTGATTGGGTGAGTCCGGGAAGTGCTGTGTTTCCAAACAAAATCCTGTTCTGAGATTGTAAAAACCCCCCTGGGGGTTGGGCAGGGTTCCATCTAGAAAATTTCCGGTATAGAATTGTATGCCCGGCTCGGTGGTCCACACCTCCATGCTTCTTCCCGATTTCTCATGATGTACCGCAGCGATTTTTTTTAGGGATCCATCCCAGTCGCTCATGGCAAAACAATGGTCAAAACCATTGCCGGCAAGCAGTTGGGGGTGTATTTCTTCGATATGCTCACCCATGGTTTTGGGTTGGGTGAAATTGAAAGGAGTTTCTTTAACGCTTTCCAAAACCCCGGTAGGGATCAAGCCTTGATCTACCGGAAGATAAAAAGGAGTGTTCAGCTGCAGGGTATGGTCCAAAATATTTTGACTGAAGTCTCCCGAAAAGTTGAAATAAGTGTGTTGGGTAAGGTTTACAACTGTTGTCTTATCGGTTTTTGCCTTGTAATCGATGATCCATTGGTTGTCCTGATCTATGGTGTAGTCTACGACTACCTCTAAGTTTCCCGGATAGCCTTCTTCTCCATCTTCACTGGTATAGGTCAAAACCAAAGCAGCTTTATTTTCTTCTACCCTACTTTCAACCTTCCAAATGACTTTGTCAAAACCTTTGAGGCCCCCGTGCAAATGGTTGGAATTGTTGTTTTGTGCCAGCGTGTATTCATTTTCGCCAATAGAAAACCTACCCTTGGCAATCCGATTTCCATAACGACCGATTAAAGCACCAAAATAAGGGTTGCCCGCTTCATAGGCTGCTATATTGTCATATCCTAAAGAGATATTGGAGAGCTTTCCATTTCGATCTGGAACCATCAATGCGGTGACGATACCGCCATAGTCGATAACCGAAAGACCAAACCCATCGGCATTGGTCATGGTATACTGAGTGATGCAGTCTCCCTTTTGGGTGACTCCAAAGGCTGAGGTTTCAATTTTCATTTTATTCGAATTCTTGGGTTGACATCCTGCGATTATACCCAATATAATCACAAGACTTAAATAGAACAGACCGAAAAAGGGATTTGTATTTTTCATTAGACTATGAAATTAAGATTTTATTTGATGGCTCAGGTCATCCCTGTTATCAAAAACTGAATTTTTATCGATGTTTATGCATTCGATTTTGGCCATGGTAGAAAAATCATTGAGATGTTCTTGCTTCAAATCTAGAGAAAAAACGGTATGATGTGCCCCACCTGCCCTCAACCAAGATGCAACGGCTTGCTTAAAATCAGGTCTTGGATCCAACAGCACTCGGGCGACTGGCAGTTGGGGTAAATTCTCCTCAATTTTTACGGATTCTACCTCGTTGACAACCATTCTGAAATGCGACCCCATATCGACCAAACTGGCGTTGATTCCGGGTCCCGTTTTTGCATTGAAAACCAGCCGAACAGGATCTTCTTTTCCGCCTATAGACAGCGGATGAATTTCACATCTTGCCTGGCCTTGGGCAATGGATGGACAGATTTCGAGCATGTGGGAGCCCAAAACCAAGGATTTTTTTTCACCAAAATGATAGGTGTAATCTTCCATAAAGGAAGTTCCTTTTTGCAATCCCTCAGACATGACTTTCATGGCTCTGAGCAAGGCTGCTGTTTTCCAATCTCCCTCGGCGGCAAAACCATAACCCT
Source organism: uncultured Flavobacteriaceae bacterium (assembly GCA_964528935.1). Taxonomy (GTDB): domain Bacteria; phylum Bacteroidota; class Bacteroidia; order Flavobacteriales; family Flavobacteriaceae; genus UBA8316. The sequence continues at coordinate 2,135 of CAZGUB010000165.1, forward strand.
TTTGCATGAGTCTTTGGGCCGATATTCCGGGAAGTTGTTTTAAAAGGCCGAGATTTTCAAAAGTTGTGGTAAACGCCTTGAACCCACCTTGATCTAAAAACTTCTGTAGGCCCAACTCAATTTTAGCGGCCTCTACCAAGGCGGTGTGTAGTGTTCCGCCTTTTTCTAGTTTGGGATCCATTTGGTAATCTGCGATATATTCGGCAATCAGCCGGTCGATTTCTTTGGTTTCGAGCTGGTCGATGTATTGGCCCACATCATCGCTGTCAAATCCATTGACCGAAAATCCAAATTGAATTTGAGCGGCGACCTTATCGCCTTCTGTTACGGCGACTTCGCGCATGTTGTCTCCAATTCTAGCTACTTTCAGATGCTGCATTTCATCCCAGCCGGCAGCACTTCGCGACCAGCTTCCGATGCGTCGGCCAACGTTATCATCGGACCAATGACCTACTACTATTTTTCGGGCAATGCCCATTCTGCTCAAGAGGTGGGCAAATTCTCGATCCCCGTGGGCAGACTGATGGAGGTTCATGTAGTCCATGTCTATGGAGGACCAGGGAATCTCGGCATTGAGCTGGGTATGCAGGTGACAGACGGGTTGTTGGAGCCTTTTCAATCCGTTGATCCACATTTTGGCAGGAGAAAAAGTATGCATCCACATCAATACACCGAGACAGTTGGGGTCGCCATTGAGTTCGTTACAACATTGGGTAATTTCTTCGGGCGTGGTCAACACTTTTTTGAAGACAATAGAAACGGGGATATGGGGGGATCGATTCAGATGCCCAACGATCTCATTGGCGTTTTTTTTGACCTGTTCAAGGGCCTTTGCCCCGTAGAGGTGTTGGCTCCCACAAAGGAATATCAGTTTTTTTTCTTTTAATGAACTCATATGTTTACTGTCCGTAATATTTGTTTTTACCGTGTTTTCTTTGGTAGTGTTTATCGATTAAGGATGCTTTCAAAGGTTGGGATTGAGGATTGATCTGGAGGGTAAGGTATGCCATATGCGCGATTTCTTCCAGCACCCTGCTGTTGAAAACGGCTTTATGGGCATCGTTGCCCCAACAAAAGGGACCGTGATTGCCGATCAATACCATCTCTACCTCTTGGTGATTAAGCCCTCGTTCCTCAAAACAGTCTGTGATTTGCTTGCCTGTATTGTGTTCATAATTTCCCGCTATAAGCGCATCGCTCATGGGAGGGGCACAGGGCATATCGGTGGTGAGATGGTCGGCATGGGTGGTGCCCAAAATGGGAATATCCCTCAGGGATTGCGCCCAAGATACAGAATATAAGGCGTGGGTGTGTGAGATGCCTCCTATGTCGTTCCAATGTTTGTAGAGATAGGCGTGGGTTTTGGTATCGGAAGAGGGTCTCAAAGTGCCCTCTATAAGGTTGTTGTCAAAATCGAC
>CAZGUB010000166.1:0-3546 GCA_964528935.1 uncultured Flavobacteriaceae bacterium
CAGCCAACAGAAAAACATCATTCTCTGATTGCACCTTATTTATGTAGTTTGGAAGAAGGGAAGCAATTTTTTCAAATTGATTTTCAGCAGACAAAAGGCCAGGCTGGCCATTTGACTTTTTTATAGGCATTTCATCAATTAATTTTTGGAGGTGATTATAATTATACGGAAGAGTTAAAAGAGGTTCTTTTATTGGTAAAAAACCATTAACAGCATCAATTGAGAAAAAACCATCTGTAAATTTTGACATTTTTTAAATTACAAAAAAATATACATATTCTAAATATTTATGTAAACTAAACCATCTCTTCCACCTCGACACAGAAGCGTAAATGGAGAATATTCTAAATCTGTTTCACCCTACCTGCCCAACATAAAAGGAAAGAATATGGGAGATTATTGGAATGAGGATCTTGTAAGAACATCGGTAGCAAATCAAAAGTTGGATATTGAAGGTGAACACCCTGCTCCATTCCCTGAAGAAATAATAACTTTACCTATTCTTCAAACATCTAAAGAGTCTAAATTAGTACTAGATCCCTTTATGGGAAGTGGAACTACAGGAAGGGTTTGTGATAAGTTAGGGAAGAGTTTTGTTGGGTATGATTTGAAGGTGTATTAATTAACCTCCCGCAATTAATCAAATTTACAATACAACTTTGTTTATCTATGAAAAAAACATGATTTTTATAATTCATAATACTTTAATGCGCAACCTTATCTTTTTTTTTGTGGCCACCAGCGTTTTTTCTCAAATCAATCCTGAAATAACCTACTCCCAAAAAGACTCTATTGTGAATCTTGAAGATATTGTTGTAACAGCCACAAAAACCCCCAAAAGAAAGACCAACTCTCCAATTATTATTAATATCATTAACAGCCAATCCATCCGTAATGTTCAGGCGTGTAATCTTTCTGAAAGCCTTTCATTTCAAACAGGTTTACGGGTTGAAACAGACTGTCAAACTTGTAACTACACCCAATTGAGAATCAATGGGATGAGTGGAGGATTTTCTCAAATTCTTATTAACGGAAGACCAACTTTCAGTCCACTAATGGGATTGTATGCATTGGAACAATTTCCCTCCAACATGATTGAAAAAATTGAAATCATGAAAGGAGGAGGGTCTACACTATACGGATCGAGTGCTATAGGAGGGACAGTGAACATCATTACCAAAATCCCTAAGGAAAATAGTTCACAAATAGAATTTAACACCCATTCGATTGATCGGCAATCCAATGACTACTCTATTGTTGGAAATTCAAGTATTGTTTCTGAGTCTAAAAAAACAGGAGTGTCCTTGTTTGTAAACAAAAGGGAACGTGAAGCCTATGACAACAACGACGATCGTTTCTCTGAACTCCCCTATTTAAACAATATTTCCTTTGGTGCTAATATGTATTATATGCATAAAGAAAATCAAAAACTGGATCTCAATTTTAGTTCCATCTACGAGTATAGATATGGTGGTGAAATAACAGACCAAAACCCTGCACACCTTGCAGATCAATCAGAAGAAAGAATGCACAACATTTTCTCGGGTGGTATTGATTATCAAATCAATTTCAATAATTACGATTCCTCACTGATTACGTATGTGGCCTATCAAAATACAGATCGAGAGCACTATACAGGAATTAAACCCGATGATGATGATGCTATTGAAATGGATGCGTTCTTAAAGAATCCTCCATACGGGGATTCCTATGTCGAAACCATCAACACAGGCTTCCAACTAAACCATATGATAAGTCCATTCTTTTCTGGAGATAATGTACTAACATTGGGAGTTGATTATTTACATGAAGGTGTTTTCGATGAGATACCATCCTACAACTATTTGGTAGATCAAGTTTCAAAGGATCTAGGTGTTTTTTTTCAAAGCGATTGGGAAATCAATCAAAAGCTAAGTTTACTCACTGGTTTGAGGGGAGATTTTCACAATTATGTTGAAAAAACAATATATAGCCCTAGAGCCTCATTGCTCTACAAGGCAAATGATGATGTACAGTTTAGGATTGGATATGGAACAGGTTTTAGAGCCCCCCAAGCATTAGACACTGATCTTCACATCGCTTTTGCAGGAGGAGGAATTTCAAGAGTGATCTTGTCACCCGAGTTGAAAGAAGAAAAATCTGAAAGTTTTAATCTTTCGGTCAACTATGATAAAGCTAAAGAAAATTGGATCGCTGGCTTTACGGTGGACTTATTTTACAACCAACTGCAGAATGCTTTCATACTTCATCCCGTTGGGGAAGACGAGTTTGGGGAGGTTTTTGAAAAACAAAATGGACAAGGTGCCTTGATTAAGGGAATAAACTTTGAAGTAAGGGCTAATTTTAATAGAGTTATTCAACTAGAAGGTGGTTATACGATTCAGTCGAGTATGTTTGACAATCCTGTTGAATATATTAAGGGAATTTCTGGTATAAAAGAATTTATAAGAACACCTGATAATTATGGTTACTCTGTCCTGACTTACACCAAAAACAACATATCAATCACCCTAAACTATGTGTACACAGGAAGTATGAAAGTTCCCCACTTCGCTGGCGCAATCAATCAACTCGTTGATGAAATTGTCACTACGGATTCATTTTCTGAACTTAGTCTTAAATTTAACTATACCATCCCCACTGACATTATTTCCTTGGACTTATATACTGGGATTAAAAATATTTTTAACCAATATCAAAGTGATTTTGATATCGGTAAAAGTAGAGATAGCAATTATATCTACGGACCTGCTCAGCCCAGAACTACCTATTTTGGGGTTAGGTTAAATTATTAATTTAAAGATTCTGACAACTTCGAGGGATTGCAATAAAAAGACGAAAGAAATAAATCTGAGGGTTTTTGTTTTTCTCCTCCTATTATTCAAAGCTGCAGCCCGACAATGTCTATTTGTGACTTTAGTTTACTTCTTACCTATGTAAGGAATATTAATCTTTAAGGATAGAGCCCAAATGATATGGAAAAGAATTGCCCCTAAAATGGTCGATAGTATATCATGCCAGTCAAAAACCAATTTCCCTGTGACTTGAAGAACCTCCCAGCAAACGAGTCCTGTTACTGAAATCAGATTTGAGGTTAAATGTCTTTTCAAAATGAATCTTGAGCTTAGGTTCCCTGAGAATAGAATTGGCAGGAGTACCATAAAAAGTGAAGGGAGACCTACAGCGGGAAAAAAGTTTGGGGCTACACCAAGAAAGTACCTGATTAAATTACTATCGCCTGCGTATTGTGGTCGGATATAATCTTGGACTAATTGAAATGAAACAAAGTTTACCGCGAATATTAGTAGCCAGAAATGTTCGTTTTTTAATTTCATACAGAAATCCAAAAATAAAAAAACGGCTACACTAAAATAGTATAACCGTTTTATAATTATAAGTTGCTCCCCCTGTTATTCAAAGTTGCAGCACAACTTCTTATTTTAGTGGATTAGATTTTAAATGTTGTAGTAAAACTTTTTAGCTAAATTCATGTCTAAGTTTAAAGAACTAAAATGAAATCTTTTTTAAAATTATTCTTTCTATTAT
>CAZGUB010000167.1:0-3543 GCA_964528935.1 uncultured Flavobacteriaceae bacterium
ATAGAGAATACAACTCCATTGTCAAAGAACAAGAATATCAAGAACTCGAAATTCAATTGGCCGAAAAACGCATTAAAGAATTTTTAGCCAAAAGAGAAATCAAGTTGGAAGCCATCGCCCAACTCAAAGAAAAAATGGCTGAGCGTCAAAAACACTTGGATGCCAAAAAAGGGGAGCTCGACGAAATCCTAAAAGAAACCGAAAAAGAAGAAAGCTTATTGGCAAAAAAAGCCACAGAATTTGAGTCCAAAATCGAAACCACTCTTTTTCAAGCCTACCAGAAAATCAGGAAAAATGTCAAAAATGGTCTAGCAATTGTTCCCATAGAAAGAGGTGCCTCTCGAGGTTCCTATTTTACCATACCCCCTCAAATTCAAATGGAAATCGCTTCCAGACAAAAAATCATTACCGATGAACACAGCGGCAGAATTCTGGTCGATGCGGAGCTGGCAAAAGAAGAACACGAAAAAATGAAAGCCGTATTCTCCGAAGTTTTATAGACTACTTTTTATATCAAAAATTTCTTTACATAATCGTTGGTCAGAATGCCTTCTGGATCCAACTTCCCTTTCAATCTCAAAAAAGCATCGAAATTGCTATATTGCTCCCGCAAGTAATCGGACGAGAGGGTAAAGATCTTCCCCCAATGAGGTCTCACACCAAAAGGCTTTAGAACCCCTTCGATCATGGGTAAAACAACCATGACCTCCTTATACATCGGCTTCCATGTAAAGTGAATGGCCACGCTCTCGCGCTGATAGGCCGTGCTCATCCAAAATTCGTCTGAAGCAATACAGCGCACCTCGGTGACATACAATATGGGTGAAATTTGATCGCGAAGTGATTCTAACGCCATTAGAGCTTCAAAAGCCAAGGAACGAGGTACAAAATATTCCGACTGTAATTCGTCACCATTGCTGGGTGTAAAATCCATCCTAAAATGTGGCAACCGCTCATGCCACGGGCCGGGCGATCCAAGCTGTGATGTACAATTTACAGGCGAATTGACCTTGATGGGGTGTAGATCTACCATCGCTGGAGTAGCTCCATAGAAATCATTTGGATCGTGCCTGATTTCACCAACTCTAGATTTTACCCATACCTGATCAATCGTTTTATTCAACCAATGAGTGAAAAAACTAACGCTATAACCAGCCCCCATAATTTCGTCAAAGTGGTTTTCAAGAGCGGCCATGGGCAATTGCTCATAGACCCTTTGCTCTACCTCGAAAGTAGGTTGAATAGCTAACTTTATTTTTGTCATAAAACCCAGTACTCCCATACTGACACCACCGGCATAAAACATCTCGGGGTCGGATTTTGGATCCACCCATAGCAATTGACCCTCTACGGTCAACAATTCGAATCCCCGGATAGCAGTGGCCAAATTACCATTGGAAATCCCAGATCCATGGGTAGCTGTGGCACAAGATCCTCCTACAGAGATGTGTGGTAAAGATGCCAAATTGTGTAGGGCCCATCCTCTTTGGTGTAAATATTTACCCAATGTGCCATACTTTATTCCTGAGCCCACCAAAACAGTCTGTTCCTGAGTATCAAGTTCCAAGACCTGATTCATCTTTTGGGTGCATAATTGTGTGCCAGAAGTATCCGCAATGTCATTAAAACAATGCTGGGTTCCCAAAGCTATGACTTTTTTCAAACCCAAAATAGTCCTTCTCATCTCCTCTACCGTACTGACAAACTTAGTCTCTGCGGCCTTATAGGTATAATTGCCCGCCCAGTTCTTCAAACCTTTGATCTTTTCGACCTTTGGTGAACAAGAAACCCAATTCGACAAAATACCCGCTCCCAAACCTGTGGCGGCAAGGGTCGATATAAAACTTTTTCTGTTCATCTATTTTTTTCTGTTTGTAGGTGATTTTCTTATATTTTATAGTTCTCCTTACTGAATGGATTTATATCACTAGAACCAAAACAAATTAATCCCTTATGTTACTAAGTTAAGAGTTTTAAGTAAAAAAATAAGGTTAATATTGATCTAAAAAGAAAATCATTGGGGAGGATGATCAAGAATATGACCAATGTCAATCAGATAGAGCTGTCGTCCCAAACCTTCATGTGTGGAATCGATTGAGATCTTTCTGCCGGATCTATTGGAACGTGAATGCAAATCAACCCTGAAAATTCCTTCTGGGGCCCCTGTATTTTTGAGACGGGCCAAAGGCACAAAAAGCTTTGTGGGCTGGTGAAATAAGAACAAATGCTGATAACCATCAATAACATAGGTGTCCCCCAAGATCCAATCTTGATAGGGTTCGGGTAAAAAAGTTGGATCTATATTGGCATCGACCTGAGCCAAAGGGATTTGGATATTTCCGCTTCCGTCGTCTCGGATTTTTGCAAAATAACGACCCTCAAAAATTACCGAATCATTTACCCATACATGATGACTGGGATTTTTATAAAAATATCGAATATCTTCTCCTTCAGCATCTATTGACCAACCCGAAATATGTCGATTGGGAGAATCCATATTTCTTAAAAAAGTTATAAATCTAGTTCCCGATGGATTCCACCCTTCTCTAAAAAAATAGAGATTGGTATTTCCATCATACCCTTGCGGAAAAGCATATTTTGCAAGTTGCTCCAAATCAATAATTTTTTCTACTACTCCGGTGTCCAAATTCATTTTTTCAATAAAAATATTTGAAGTGTACTTCAAATCTTTGAAGGGATCTTCCACTCCAGCATAGCTGGTTCCAGCATGTTTCATCCTTGAAAAATCATGAAGAAGTGCATATTTCCCATCCGATGAAACATCGTAAATCATTTTGGGTAGGGTTCTGAGGGTTTGGGTTTTAAAATTATATGCCCTACACACAAAATGTGTTTTATCGTCACTGTGATCATTCCACAAGATTTCATCCGAATTGGGACGCCATTGCAATCGGCATCCCTGCTGCCAATTCCATGCAGTGGTCTGTCCAATCTTGGTCCATCGATTTTTATCCTTCAAATCAAAAAAACCTATTTCCGCAATATCATCTTCGCGAACCAACCGATCGGTAAAATCTACTTTCATACCCAGCATGTATCGATCGGTTTCATCGAATTGAAATTCATCGTAAAACCAAAAACCGGTATAACTCGGGTTTTCTGGTGAACCGGGGTCGGAAATTCGTTCGATAGTAGCATATTGAAGATAATCGTTTTCTACCAATTCTTTCCAAGTACTACAAGTCGAATATGAAGAATCCTTTTTTGCAATTGGTTTGTTATTAGAACAACTATAGACAACAAAAAAAACAACTGTTACAGTCAATACATTGATAAAAAATAATTTTTTACTGAACATCGGCTTAAGTATTTTTCAATCTACTATTGGATCTATTTCAACACAAAAGTGTTTTTACTAAGGTATCAAATAAAAAAAATCAGGACAATGAAAGTTTATTATATGGAAATAAAATAAAAAACCTCAACAATACGTTGAGGTTAATATTGTGGGCGCGAAGGGATTCGAACCCCTGACCCCTTGGGTGTAAACCAAGTGCTCTGAACCAACTGAGCTACGCGCCC
>CAZGUB010000168.1:0-3520 GCA_964528935.1 uncultured Flavobacteriaceae bacterium
ATAAAAGAAGAAGCAACTACAGCCAAAAGTCCCGTCACCATTTATGCAGAGAGCACTCCCAATCCCTCTACGATGAAGTTTGTCGCCAACAAAAAAATCACAGACCAAACCCTTTCCTTTGAGCATGTCGATGCTGCTGGCAGTGTTCCTTTGGCTAGAGAACTTTTTAATTTTTCTTTTGTCAAAGAAGTTTTTATGGATGAAAATTATATTTCTATCTCCAAACACGATGGCACCAAATGGGAGGAGGTCGTCATGGAGGTCAGAAGTTTTATCAAGTCATATTTGGAAGAGGGAAAACCCATTGTAGATCCGGCTTTGGCTCCTGCCCAAACACAGTCCCAGACCTTGGAAGGACTTTCGGAAACCGAGCTAGAAATTGTAAAAATCTTAGACGAATACGTCAAACCTGCCGTAGCCTCGGATGGGGGAAACATCATCTTCGACTCCTACCAGGAGATGGACAAAACCGTAAAGGTGCTACTACAAGGTGCCTGTAGCGGCTGCCCCTCCTCTACCTTTACCCTCAAAAACGGCATTGAAAATATCCTCAAAGAAATGCTGCCCGGAAAAGTAGCAGATGTAGTTGCCATCAACGGCTGATCAACTGCCTGTTTTTTTGGCCGTAGTGTAAAAATCTTTTAGGTAAAAAGGCTCAAAGTAGGCCACATCCTCAAATTTTTGTTCCTGAAAAGCTCGCCATGCCAAGGGAATCATATGCTGGGCAGAAGGGTATTGTATATCCGATCGGTATTGGATGTGGGCTCCCTTAAAAATCGCTTTACATTTTTCTGACCCTTCACCCATAAATATCCATTTTTTGTCTCGAGCCAAAGCTTTAAAGCTATTGGCCGTAATGACTTCGGCAAAAGCTGGCTGAACTACCTTTCCCCTTTCATCGAGAACCATCACATAAACTTCCATCCTCCGGGCATCAAACATGGGGAACAAAAGTGCGGGTTCGCCACCATACTGTCCGGCCAATATTTGCAAAGAGTTGACGGCAATCAAAGGAAGATCTTGTGCAAAACAAATGCCTTTGGCTGCGGCCACGCCAATGCGCAAACCGGTGTAGGATCCGGGACCCTTGCTGACTGCAACCGCATCGAGTTCGGATATTTTTGTTTGGGCTTGGCGCAAGACCTTTAGGATAAAGTCGTGAAGTTGCTCACTATGACTGTAGTTTTGGGCGTAATGCTCCTCCAAGGCGATCATTTCTCCAGACCTACTCAAGGCAACAGAGCAATTTTTGGTTGCGGTTTCGATATGCAATATGATACTCACTACGCTAAAATATAAAACCTAAAGGAAAAGGCGCGAGGATTGAAAAAACTACAGGCTAATGTCAGCACCAAAGTAAAACTCCAACACTTTCAACTTGAATATATAATCAAACTTTGCCCGTACCACATCGGAGGCGGCGGTCTCGTAGCGTTGTTTGATTTGATTAAAGTCAAAGCTGTTCATCACACCGGCTTCGAACCGATTCACAGCGTCTTCATATGCAATCCTTCTTGCATACTCTGTTTTTTGGGCGGCTTCAAAAAATTTAAATGCACCTTCTGCACTGTTGTAGGCCTGATTGATGGTGTTTTCCAAATTGAGTTTTTCCTGCTCCCATTGGTTTTGAGACCTCAGCAGATTTACCTTGGAGCGATCAACATTATTTCTGGCGACATTGCCGTTAAAGATCGGAATGTTCAAGCGCAAGCCAATGTTGTGTCCCGCATTCAAATCCAATTGCTCTCCAAATGGGATGGGACCAATGACTTCAGTTCCCTCAACCCTTCTCAAAACAGGTTCATTGGTCGAAGATACAAAACCGATGGGGACATCGCTAAAAACACCATTTCCCTGTAAACGATCGGCGTAGGATACTCTGGTGTTGTAGCCGTAAAAAGCAGAAATACTGGGTTGTAAGGATCCTCTGGCCAGGGCGATGTCTTTCTCGGCAATAGCAATGTTGGTAAGCGACAGCTTAATATCATTTCGGTGGGCCAAGGCCTTTTCAAAAATATCCCTCGGATTTTGGAATAAAATTTGTGCCATGGGAGCCTCCATATCGATGGAAACGACATCAAAATTTTCGTAATCGGTGTTCAACAGCATTTGTGCCAAATCGATTTTGGAAAGCCTGAGGTTATTCTCGGCTTGGATGACCGCTTGTTCTTGGGTGGCTTGGGTGGCCTCAATCTCTAAGAGATCGTATTTTACCCGGGTTCCCGCCTCTATCATAGCACGGGTACGCTCGGCATCCCTGCGGGTAATCTCTAACTGCGCCCTTTGTACCGCCAAAATCTCTTTATTGAAAAGGATTTGTAGATAAGCATTGGCCACCATCAATTTAACGTCGTCTTTGATGTCTTCCAACTGATATTCTCGGGCCAATAGGGACAGGTTGGCGCGATAGAGCTGATTAAAATTTCGCATGCCATTGTACAGATCTACATTGACTGCAGCCCCCATAGAGGTGTATTGGGTGGTTTGGTTTTCCAAGGTTCCTCGGGTAATGTCTTGGTTGAGTCCAATATTCCAAGAGTGATTGGCCTGAAGATTGAGCGAGGGGTAAAAATTACCTTGGGCATCGCTTTTATTGATTTCGGCATCCTGAAAGGCAAGTTCCCCTTGTTTTATGCTGATATTTTTTTCTATGGCCATGGCAACACATTGGGCCAAGGTCATGGGCTGATCTTGGGCAATCAGCTGCCCCCCAACAAGGAGTAGGATCAAGGATAAAACGGTTCGAATCACTTTTATCATGAATTATTGATTTTCAGAGTTTTCTTCTTCTTCCCCCTTTTTAATAGGTTCTGTTTTATTCCATACCTTGATTTGGTCTTCCATCGCCAAACCGGATAGTACCTCTACATGAATACCATCGGAAATTCCTAACTCGATGTCCATGCGCTCAAAGCCACCCTCTTCTTTTTTTAATTCCACATAGGATTTATTGGTTGTCTTATCAAACTGCAAAAGGGCTTCGGGGATGCTCATTACACTGTCTTTCTTTTCCAATACCAAGGAGGCATTTGCACTGTAACCGGCTCTTATAAAAACCGAATTGTCGAGGTATACGTCTCCTTCAATTTTAAACTGAACAGTTCCTTGTTCTTCATTGCCTTTTGGAGCAATGAATTTTAATTGGGCATCGAATTCTTGCTCTTGGATGGCCCCCAGGGTGACTTTGAGCGGCATACCGATGACCAATTTTGAAACCTCTGCCTCGTCTACTTTTCCCTCAAAGATCATTTTGTTGAGATCGGCAATGGTGGCAATGGTAGTTCCGGCATTGAAGGTATTGCTTTCGATGACTTGATCTCCCTCTTTTACCGGTATTTCTAAAACGGTGCCGGGGACAGTCGCCCGAATGTTGGTGTTGGCAATAGAGGATCCTCCGGCAGAACCCTGTTCTATGATTTGCAAGTCGGATCTGGCATTTTTCACATTTTGCTGAGCTTGGTCGAAGTTGAGTTTGGCATTGTCGAACTCTTGTTTGGAGATGATTTCCTTTTGGAATAAG
>CAZGUB010000169.1:0-3496 GCA_964528935.1 uncultured Flavobacteriaceae bacterium
ACACTCTTTCCCACGACGCTCTTCCGTTATTGGCCACCCAAGACCTGCCCTTTGCTCCCCACCAAATGGCCATGGTAGGGGACGATTTGATCAACGATATCGGAGGGGCCCAAAAGATGGGTTATACTACCTTTTTGGTCAAAACCGGAAAGTACAGGGAGCGACTGTTTAAGGCCTCGGCGATACGTCCCGACCACCTAATCGACAACATAATGAAACTCAAAAAATTTATTAAATAAAAAGTTTACTATATGATTTCTAACCTATTCAAATATATATATTTATTATTAATTTATTATTCCTGTCAGTCGTCTCAATTGGGTACTGAAGCAGAACTTAATAAGGCTGTAGAAAACGGAAAATTGGCACAGGAGAGCTTCAGAAGAAGTTTGGATTTTACCCATGCCTGGCTCGGAAAGACTGATCCTCAGAGTGGGTTATTGCCCTCCAATCTCAACGCCAAGCAAGATTTTTGGGATCCTGCCAATGCGGCCGCGGACAACTATCCCTTTATGGTAGCCACCGCCTATTTATTGGATAGAGAGCTATATGAGGGTCCTCTTTTGCACATCTTACAGCAGGAAAAAAAATTGACCTCCCGACTCAAGGTATTGCCCGATGTTTATTCTTTTTCCAAACAAGATTTTGAAGAAAAACCACTGAATATGGGCAAGCTTATCTTTGGGGTTTCTGAATACATAAAGGATGGGTTGATTCCCCTCAATGAACTGATCGGACCCTCCCCTTGGCAAGATCGAATGCTTGAAATGTTGGACGAGTTGTATCTGTATATTGCCGATTTTGATGATTTGGCTAAATATTTCAACAGGGCATCGTCGGTAGAAGAGATAAATGGAGAAATGTTACAGACCCTTTCTAGGGTTTTTTGGATGACACAGGATAAAAAATATTTGGACTGGGCCATCGCCATTGCCGATAACTATTTGATCGACAACGATCTTTCACAAATTGAATACCTCAGACTCAGGGATCACGGATGTGAAATCATAGGAGGACTCAGTGAGCTTTACCTATGTCTTCAATATCTTTCCCACCCCAAAAAAAATGAATATCAACTGCCACTTCACCGTTTGTTGGATCGCATTCTGGAATACGGCAGAAATTCTGATGGGCTCTTTTATAATGCAATCAACCTAAAAACCCAAGAAATTGTCGATTCCCGAATTGCCGATACCTGGGGATATATTCTCAATGCTTACTATACGGTTTGGATGGTGGATCAAAAGGAAACTTATCGCAAAGCAGTGGTAAAACCCTTTAAAGCATTAAACCAAAACTACAGCGGTTATGCTTGGGAACCTGGCAAAGATCGCGGCCCTTTGGGAAGTCATGACGGTTATGCCGATGCCATAGAAAGTGGAATCAATCTATACAATCGAGAAAATGATCCCGCACTTGCTTGTTGGATTGATAGCCAAATCCAGCTGATGTTTGGTATGCAAAAGCCCGATGGAATTATCGAAGGGTGGCATGGTGATGGTAATTTTGCCAGAACAGCTTTGATGTATGGTCTCTGGAAGACCCAAGGCGTTCGACTGTTGCCTTGGAACGATAGTGTTTTTTTGGGAGCTGTACCTACCCCAAAAGGACTGCTTATCGTGCTTTGGGCTCAAACCCCTTGGGAGGGTATGCTAGCTTTTGACCAAAAAAGACATCAAAAGATATTAAACCTGCCGGTAGACTATCCCAGAATAAACCAGTTTCCAGAGTGGTTTGCCCCAGATCCCGATCAAGAATATGAAATGATTTCTTCTCAAAAAAATCTTTCCGGAAGCTATACAGGAAAACAGCTTACGAAGGGAATTCCCCTTAAATTAACTTCTGGAACGACATTGAAAATTTTGCTCCAATAAAAAAACCCCGCTTTATTTAAAGCGGGGACTAACAAAAATAAATAATTAATTTTCTTATTGGAAAACTAACTTTATACAAAATTAAAAATTAACTCAAACGTAGCGAGAGAACCTTTCTCCAAGTCTTTTATTTTTTTGGAATTTGAAAAAAAAATCAAAAAAAATTGATAACCTCACAGTGTCAATGACAGAAAATGGTAAAATGCTAAAGTATGGGGCAGACACTTCAAGATAAAAGGCAGTTTTCCATACAATATTCTGCTATTTTTTGATTTTTGTTCCATCAAATTCCTACCTTAAAACTTTTAATTACAGGATGCCATATATTGTTTGTTTATTATGCCTTTTGCTGGGGATTGGTTGTGAAAGTCCAAACCTTTCCGAAAAAGAAGAATGGATTTCCTTATTTAACGGTCAGGACCTCTCGAACTGGACCATCAAATTTGCCTATCAAGACCTGGGGGTCAACTACCGCAATACCTTCAGGGTGCAAGACAGCATGATTCGTATTGCTTATGACCAATACGACACCTTCGACGATGCCTATGCTCACCTCTACTACAAAACTCCTTATTCTTACTACAAACTTCGTTTTGATTACCGTTTTACAGGCGAGCAGGTCAAGGGAGGGGAGGATTGGAACGTACGCAACAGTGGAATCATGTTGCATTCCCAGTCGGCAGAAAGCAACGATTTCGGTCAGTTTTTTCCTGTTTCGATTGAGATACAATTGTTGGGAGGTCTGAACTCTGGGGCACGTAGTACCGGAAATGTCTGTACCCCCGGCACGGCGGTAGTGCTTGACGGATCTGTAGACTACCGTCATTGTATCGGTTCCCATTCCCAAACCTATCACGGCGATGGCTGGGTAAAGGCCGAAGTGGTGGTCTTGGGAGGAGAGCAGATCGTCCACCTCATCGAAAACGATACCGTACTCCAATACCGGCAACCACAGATCGGTGGCGGTTTTACCAACCCCCGTTTGGGAGATGAGGATTGGACCTCAAGGGGAATTGTAGAAAGCATGCAATATTGGAAAGCCAAAGCCGGAGAAATTTTAACCCAAGGCTACATCGCCTTGCAGGCAGAAAGCCACCCCATCGACTTTAAAAACGTTGAATTGCTGGACCTTTGCGGCTGTATGGATGCCAAAGCCAAAAACTTCAAGTCCTATTATGTAAAAGCCAATAACAAAAAGTGTGTTTACTGAATTTTACTCAACTAACTTTAGTTTTGTATATTAGACAGCCTTAACCTATATTAAACTTTTTTAATTGCTTGGAATTTTTTATTTGAGAAAAACCCCTTTTTTTTACGACTCGTAATTCGGTGACACATAGGATTAGTAAAATATTTTTTGTAAGAAGAAATAACATAATAAAGTTTGTAATTTTTAAATAATTTTCTTCAGATTAATATATTTTATTAATGCTTAGTGTTTTGATTAATGAATATCAATCTTAATTTAATCATTCATGAAATTTTTTGAGATAGCCTTACTTTTCAAAAAGATTATAATTGCTTTTATTTTTCCATGTTTTGCATTAGCGCAAAACCCCCTTTTAAACCTACAAGACCTAATTAGTATTGCCCTCGAGAACAACCTAAGACTCAAAAAGAGC
>CAZGUB010000170.1:0-3481 GCA_964528935.1 uncultured Flavobacteriaceae bacterium
TTATCTTTGAGGACACCCCCGACCAAATCAAAGCTACCGAAGCCGTATAAGCAGATATTGAGCGCGATAGATCTATGGATCGGCTGGTTTGTGGAGACGTGGGCTTCGGAAAAACCGAAGTCGCCATCCGAGCGGCTTTTAAAGCAGCCGATGACAGCAAGCAGGTGGCTGTTTTGGTACCTACTACCCTACTCGCTTTCCAGCACTACAAAACCTTTTCCAAAAGACTAAAGGACTTGCCGGTCAAAGTAGATTATCTCAACCGCTTTCGATCCGCAAAAGATCGAAAGAGAATCTTGGAAGAACTCCGAGAAGGAAAAATCGATATACTGATCGGCACACATCAGTTGGTCAACAAGACTGTTCAATTCAAAGATTTGGGGCTTTTGATCGTCGACGAAGAACAAAAATTTGGCGTGGCGGTCAAAGAAAAGCTCAGAGACCTCAAAACCAATGTTGATGTATTGACCCTGACGGCGACTCCTATTCCCCGTACTTTGCAATTTAGCCTGATGGCCGCCCGGGACCTTTCGGTCATCGCCACCCCACCGCCCAACCGCTATCCCATTGAAAGCGACGTGGTGCGGTTTAGCGAATACCTCATTAGGGATGCCATAAGCTATGAGCTGCAAAGAGGTGGACAGGTCTTTTTTATCCACAATCGTGTAGAGAATATCCGAGAAGTAGCTGGAATGTTGCAACGGTTGGTTCCCGATGGCCGTATCGCCATAGGACATGGTCAATTGGAGGGACAACAACTGGAAAAAACACTTTTGAGTTTTATGGAGGGACAGTCGGATATTTTGGTCGCCACTACCATTATCGAAAACGGACTCGATGTTCCCAATGCCAATACCATTTTTATAAACAACGCCCAAAGTTTTGGCCTAAGCGATCTGTACCAAATGAGAGGTAGGGTAGGAAGAAGTAATAAAAAAGCATTTTGTTACTTTATAACCCCGCCATTGAGTGCCATGGCCAGCGATGCACAAAAGAGAATCAAAGCCATTTCGCAATTTTCAGAATTGGGAATGGGAATACAAATCGCCATGAAAGATTTGGAAATCAGAGGAGCGGGAGATCTTCTGGGTGGCGAACAAAGCGGTTTTATTAATGAAATTGGTTTCGAAACCTATCAAAAGATTCTTGAGGAAGCCATCGAGGAATTAAAAGAAAAAGAATTCAAAGACTTGTTCCAAGACCATAATGTAGATTCAACAAAAATCTATGTCAAAGAGGTACAAGTGGATACCGATTTTGAGATTCTTTTTCCGGACGATTACATCAATGTTGTAAACGAGAGATTGACGCTTTACAACGAATTAAGTGCCATAAAGGAAGAACAATTACTGATAGATTTCAAGAAAAATTTGGAAGACCGTTTTGGTAAAATCCCAACCCAAGGAGAGGAACTTCTGAACACCCTACGCCTAAAATGGCTGTCTGCCAAAATAGGCTTGGAACGACTCATCATTAAAAACAAAAAATGTGTTGGCTATTTTTTATCCGACCAAGAAAGCGGTTTTTATCAAAGTTCCATTTTTAATCAAATTCTGCAATCGGTTCAAAAAAAAGACCAGCGTATTATCCTCAAAGAAAAACAAACCCGAAATGGGCTGCGTTTGCTCCTGGTTATCGATGGAATTCACTCCATCAAAGAATTGGTGGATCGACTTGGCTCAATGGTCAACGATTAAAGCTGCTTGAGGTTTTTGATCACTTCAAAAGCGACATTCACCGAATCCTCATCCATAAGAATGGTAAACTCGTTGGAGGTAGAAATCACCTCGTTAATGTTGACCCCTTCCCAAGACAAGCGCTGAAAAATAAAATAGTATATTCCTGGAATTTTGACGTTGTCGGTAGGGAGCTTTACCGTTATGGCCGATAGATTTTCAATTCTGTCGATACAGATTTCGTTGACAAACAATTCTTCGATCAAGGGGGCAAGGTTACTACTCACGATAATATTGGATTCTCCCACTCCCCTAGAAGAAGTATAAAAAATGTCTTTTTTGTCTTTAATTGCAGTAAGAAATTGGGCTTGTGCCAAGAGTAAGGTTTCAGAAAGCTTGAAACAATAGTCATTGAGTGAAGATCTTACGGTGATATCTCCCAAATTTCTCAACACATTGACAATTTTGTGGGTGGAGAGAAATTCTTCATTGTCCGATATGCGTTTCAGGGCCATAACGATGGCTCCGCTCCGAGCCGGTTTTCGAAGAGATTTTTCGATTTCAGGCTGAATTTGGCGAGCCAAAGAAGTCAGGTTGATAATCCCCTGCGAGAGGGCCGCAGAAAGATAAGGTTTGGTTTTGACGAATTCCGATACTTGAGAGGCAATAGTTTTCACAAACTGATTGTTTTATTTCTATGCAAAGTTAGCTATTTAAAACATAATGTTTGTTTTACAACATTTCAACCAAAAGGATAAAAAGCGTTTTTGATATGTTCTCGCTCCCATAGATCGCCATGGAAGACATAAGTGATCAGGTCAAACCGAATCTCAACGACCAAATCGCGGGACTGCACAAAATGATCCAAAGCCTCGACCAACAAATTTATTTTCTTGTAAGAAACAGCCTCGTGGGGGGCTACCTTAAAACCTGCCGACCGCGCTTTGACCTCAACCCCTACCAGTGTGTTTTGTTTTCGTACGATGAGATCTACCTCTGCTTTCAGATAGCGGTAATTCTTGGCCAAAAGAGTATATCCCAATTGCTGAAGATAATCGGCGGCGAGGTTTTCTGCTTTTTTTCCGAGTTGGTGGGCTTGTGTCATGGAGACAAGGGCTTTGGTTCAAGTTAAAATTAAATTCTGGGTCGGGCAATAAAATCCTTACTTTTGCCAAAAAATCGAGCATGTCCAAGCAGCCAAAAAGATATACCATAACTGCTGCATTACCCTATACCAACGGGCCCATACACATTGGTCACTTGGCCGGTGTATATGTCCCTGCCGATATTTATGCCCGCTATCTGAGACTGAAAAAAAAGGATGTTGCTTTTATCTGTGGCAGTGACGAACACGGGGTGGCCATAGCCATTAAAGCAAAAAAAGAAGGAAAAACCCCTCAGCAGGTCATCTACCATTACGACCAAATCATCCGAAAAGCTTTTTATGATTTTGGTATTGCTGTTGACAACTATTCTCGCACATCACGAGCGGTTCACCACCAAACGGCCGGAGATATTTTCATGAAATTGGATCGACAGGGGCAATTTGTGATCAAAGAGACCGAACAATTATACGACCCAGAGGCCCAGCAATTTCTGGCAGACCGTTTTGTAACTGGAACCTGCCCCGTATGTCAAAGCAGTGAAGCCTACGGTGATCAGTGTGAATCTTGTGGCAGTTCGCTCAGTGCCACCGATCTTATTCATCCCAAATCTACCCTTTCGGGAAGTGTACCCGAGTTCAAAAAAACCAAACACTGGTTTCTCCCCTTGGAACGACATGAAGAATTTTTAAAAGAATGGAT
>CAZGUB010000171.1:0-3454 GCA_964528935.1 uncultured Flavobacteriaceae bacterium
CGTAGATCATCAGTTTGGGGCGATTGTTTGCAAAAACGGAGGCGGCCTGACGGGCGATTTCTTTTTCTACACAGCCCCCGCTTAGAGCTCCAACCATTTTGCCCGTCTCCGAAATCAACATCCGTACTCCCGGTTTTCTATAGGAGGACCCTTCCAAATGAACCAAGCTTACGAAAACAGATCGTATGCCTTGCTCTTGCCAATCCAGAGCGGTTTCAAAAATGACTTTGATTTCGTGGGTCATAACAAGTTTGAAATTACAGAATTTACAATGAAATTCCTCCTTTTAGGATGATCATAATTTTCCTAAACGCCTCATAGCAGGCATGAGCAATAAATGGAGGCTACTATTATAGGTCTATTATGAAAAAATTTGATTAATTTTTCTAAATTGAAAATAAAAAAAGAGTGGTCTTTTTTTGGTTGTGTTCGCCATCAATAGTTACATGAGTCCTTTGTGGTCGTTCCCCCTTTTTTTGCCGCTGTCTAATTTATATCCGAATTAGAAAATGAAAAAAACAATATTATTGCTATTTCTGCTGACAATCCACCCGCTTTTGGGACAGCAAGAAGAATCGATTGAAGCCGTAAGTTTTACCAATACCTATGACAAAACCGGCATCGTAAACCATAATCCCCTAAAAATCAATATACATCCTGAAGCCCTGAAAAAATTCAAAGCGCAAGGATATGTAATGTACAGTGATCTGGGTGCTGTGGCTAACGGCAAAACCAATGATATGCCTTTCATTAGGGCGACCCATGAAGTAGCCAACACCTATGGTCTATCGGTCAAAGCCGACAAAGGGGCCCGCTACTATATTGGCAGAGAAGATGTTAAGGCTACGATAAAGACCAGTACAGATTTTGGCTCGGCAACTTTTGTCATCGATGATACCGATGTGGTAGATCGAACGGCACCATTGTTCGAGGTACGCTCAAGCCTGAGCCCTATCGAGATCAATAATCTAAAATCGGTAAAGGCTTTTCAAAAAAACATCGGGATACGTCTTCCTTTTCCTTGTTTGGTAACCCTTACCAACGATAGCATAAGACGATACATACGCTATGGACTGAACCAAAACAACGGTAAGCCACAAACGGATATTTTTCTGGTTGACAAAAATGGAGATGTAAACATGGATGGACCCATCATATGGGATTTTGACAACATTACTGCGGTCAAAGCTTTTCCTGTTGATCCTTCTCTTTTACAGATAAAAGGCGGGGAATTTATTACCATTGCCAACCGTGCTCCATCCAAATACACCTACTACAGTCGCAATTTTTCCATAGAACGATCCAATGTCGAGATAGACGGTTTGGTTCATCGGGTTGAGGGTGAAGGAACGCATGGTGCTCCCTATAGTGGATTTATTTCCATTGGCTTCTCCTCCGATGTGTTGGTAAAAAATTGTTTGATGACAGGGCATAAGACCTATCGTACCATTGGTTCTGCCGGAAAACCTGTTTCTATGGGCTCCTATGACCTTACGGTCCGAAGTTCTATCAATGTTTCGTTTTTGAACTGCACCCAGACCAATGATATTAGCGATAAGACTTACTGGGGGGTGTTTGCCTCTAATTATTCCAAAAATCTAAAATTTGAACATTGTAAACTTTCCCGTTTTGATGCACATATGGGGGTTTACAATGCTTCCATAAGCAACTCCACCATGGGACATATGGGGGTGCGCGCCATTGGCTCCGGGACTTTTACCCTAGAAAACAGCACGGTAATTTCCAATCACCTTATCAGTTTGCGGCAAGATTACGGCAGCACCTGGAAAGGAAGTTTCGTGATTCGTAACTGTGTTTTTATTCCCTATGATTCAAAATCTTCATCGGCGAGTCTTTTTGGAGGTTACAATTCTGGGCTACACGATTTTGGATATACCTGTTATATGCCCGAAAACATAATCATAGACGGTCTTGTTGTAGAGGATGGTCAACTGACCGAACAAAACAAAGCGGTAAATATCTTCGACGACTTCAATCCCAAGCGAGTTGATGAGCAATATCAGGAATCATTTCCCTATGTGGTCACAAAAAGAGTAAGCCTCAAAAATGTGCGAATTTCGAGTGGCAAAACACTGGGTAGGAGCGAAAATCCGATCATGTTCAAAGATGTATTGGTGGAACAAGCAGATTAGTTTCGGTTGCTCCCAATACCTTAAGGAAAAATCAAGAAGAAAGGGTGTTGTAGTAAAAAGCAAAAACCCTTTCTGTGGTTTGGGTCAGCAAAGGGGCGGCGTGTTTGAAGGATTCCTTTTGAGAAATGGGCCCTTGTTGTATGCTGAAGATCCCCGAAAATCCGAGTTTGTAAAAGGATTCTAACGGGCCTTCGAGCACTCCTGCCAAGCCCACACAAGAGGTGTTGTGTTTTTTTGCCATTTGCGCCACGGCTACGGTGAGTTTTCCCTGAGAAGATTGTTGGTCGATTTTGCCTTCGGCGGTAAAGACAAGGTCTGCTTTTTTGATGGCCTCCTCGAGGTGTAACAATTCCGCAAGCAGGGTAAATCCGGATATCAACTGTGCGTTGAAAAAGCCGAACATGCCGGCTGCAGTTCCTCCGGCAGCTCCCCCACCGGGAATGCGATCTATGCTTTGGCCGTAGTGGGATTTTATGATTTTAGAAAAGTGGGACAGGCTTTTTTCGAGCTTTTGGACCTCATCGGTAGAGGCTCCTTTTTGGGGAGCATAGATTCTGCTGGCACCTCGGGGTCCGAGCAAGGGGTTCTGAACATCGCAGGCCACCTGCCATTGTATGTGGTCAAGTCGGGCAGGGGAGTGAAGGTAGCGCAATTGATCAAGGGCAGCCCCTCCCGGGGAAAGTGGCTTATGGTTTTGGTCGAGGAGCCGGCCTCCCAAGGCCTGGAATATCCCAGCCCCACCATCGTTGGTGGCACTGCCGCCCACCCCCAAAATGATTTTGGTGCAGCCTCTGGCCAAGGCATCTTTGATCTGTAGTCCGGTGCCATAGGTAGTGGTCACCAACGGATTGCGTTGGGATTGCTTTAGCTGCGCCAAACCGGAGGCTTGGGAGAGCTCGATCCAAGCGGTGGAATGGTTTTTGAAGAGGATGTAATCGGCTGTAATGGGCCGACCAATGGAGTCGACGGTACTACAAGAAACCCTTTGGCCTTGACCGTGGTTTTCTAATAGATCGAGAGCCCCCTCTCCGCCATCTGAAAAAGGGAGGGTGGTGGTTTTCACCTGGGGATGGAGGTTTTTGATCCCTTGGGCGATGGCCATCGCTACGGCTCGGGCATCGAGGCATTCTTTGAAGGAGTCGGGGACAATCAGTACTTGCATATATAAAACTGCTCTTAAACTCAAAATTATAAAACCTCTCCAATAGATCAAGCCGAAAAATTGATCGAGATGAACTTTGGTGGCGATTCTTATTATTTTTATAGTCCAACCTGTAATAAAGTCCCATTAATCAGTCAAT
>CAZGUB010000172.1:0-3424 GCA_964528935.1 uncultured Flavobacteriaceae bacterium
CAAAAAGTCTATACCGCAAAATTCAAATTTGAACCCATCGTAGGAGAAACCTACTTCCTCTAGGAAGGTGAAGATGAAGACTACCTCTCTTTGATCGCTCCCGATCAATGGCAAAAAAAGTTTATCGGTGCTTTTCGGCTCAGTTCCGAATACAAATGGGAACAGGTAGAGCGATAAATCATCGGAAATTCTGAGTGCCAAAAGCCCTGCCTTTTTCATCAAAAAACACCCCCACCCCCAAATTGGTAAAATCGCCCATGATATTTTGGTAATGGGGCGGACTGTTTTTCCAGCCGTTGACCATACATGTCGCCAAGCCCTCTTCCGAACGGGTATCTCCACAACCCCTCACATTTTCAAACCATGGCGTTTGCGCTATGTTTTCGGCTATGCCCACCCAGCGATTCCCTCTTTTTGTCCAAGCCTTGACTTTTTGGTGTTCGGCGCGTTGGACAGGATCCTGACCCAAATGATCCACATGGGCATAAAAATGATGCAGAACCATATTTTTGCTGTGCTCCTGGGCCAAGTCCATCAAAGAATCCAAAAGCAGAAGTCGAGGCAATCCTTTTGCTGCACGCAAGGCATTGGTTTTTTCTGCAATCAACTGCCGAATCTCTTCGATATCCCCTTGGGCAAATCCCCAAGCAGAAGGAAACACCAAAATCGACAAAACTAAATATAATAGGATTCGCCTATTTCTCATAGCCCCTAAAATAACAATTATCCTCAGGAATGCCTACTTTTGTGGTTCATGAGCGCAGAAGAAACCCCTCGGCAGAAAAAAGTAGCAACGGCCATCCAGCACGAATTGGCGGCCATGCTACAAGAAGCGATCCGTCATCAGGGAATCTCTAATTTGGTGGTATCAATCACCAAAGTGGGGGTGACCATCGACTTGTCCTTGGCCAAAATATACCTCAGCGTTTTTCCGCCCGACAAGGCTGACCACCACCTCAAAGGTGTTCAAGAAAACCGCTTCCAGATCCGTCACGATCTGTCCCAACGCATGAAAAACCAGTTGAGGCGTATGCCCGAACTCACTTTCTACAAAGACGATTCTTTGGACTATGTGGAGGACATCGAAAAGGCCCTGAAAGCACCCGAAAACCCAATCGACCGACCGGAAGATCTGCCCAAAAGACGCAAAATATAAATCATGTGGGTGGTTTTTAAGATCGCTTGGCGTTACTTTTTCTCCAAAAGCGGGCAAACCGTAATCAACCGGATCAATGGCATTGCCCTTTTGGTCATTGTCGTGGCCACCGCAGCCCTGATGATAGTGTTGAGTGCCTTTTCCGGTCTCAAGGACTTTGGGCTGTCTTTTTCCAATGTTTTTGATCCCGATTATCGGGTTCTCCCCGCTCAGGGAAAAACCCTTCCGCTCGACAGCCTCACCCTCTTACAGCTACAAAACCTCGACGAGGTTATGGCAGTAAGCCCCATATTGGAAGAAAAAGTGTTTCTTTCTTTCGAAGAAAAAAATCACGTGGCCTACATCAAAGGGGTAGATGCTTCCTACCTAAGCGTTATTCCCGCCGATTCGCTGGTGGCCATCGGCCAGTGGTTGGTTCCCGGTGCCAATGCCATTGTCGCCGGATACAGCATCGGTGCCGACATGGGATTGGGCGTCTACGACTACAATAATTTTCTCAACATCAGCATACCGCGAAAAACTGCAAAAAACAACCTCAGGCAAAATCCTTTTTTGACCCGACAAGCGGTCACCATCGGCCTCTACCAAATCAGTGAAGACATCGACAAAAAATATATTTTCAGTGATATGGAATTTGCTCGTGAGCTGCTACAATACCCCAAAAACCTATTTAGTGCTATAGAAATCAAAGCTGGTCCTATGGCTTCGTCCAAACTGTTAAAAGAAAAAATTCAAGCCCTTCTGGGTCCTTCCATCCAGATCAAAGACCGGTCCCAGCTCAACATCGCTCTCTACAAAATGCTCAATACCGAACATTTGGCCATCTACCTTATTTTTACCTTGGTGCTGGTCATTGCGCTGTTCAATGTAGTCGGAGCATTGATTATGATGATTTTGGACAAAAAACCACAGATGAACATCCTCAAAGCCATGGGCATGACCGCCAAAAACATTCAACAGGTTTTTTTCTTCTTGGGCATCAGCATCATTGTCGTGGGAGGTGGGCTTGGTTTGGCCTTGTCGTCTGTGGTAATTCTTTTTCAGCAAAACCTTCCCTTTATGAATATCCCTGGAACATCTCTGGCTTATCCCGTCAAATGGGAGCTGTCAAATTTGATGTTGGTCATGGGTACCTTACTGGTTTTGGGCAGCTTGGCCTCTGCTTGGGCCAGTCTTAGTGCGAGACGATGATCAACCCCAGACAGGTTCTTCCACCTCGTCCACAACACGATCCAAAAGCTCGAAGACCTCCTTGGACTCATTGGCCGTAACCATGATCGTTCGGTAAGGTTTAAAATTGGGGATTCCCTTAAAATAATTGGTGTAATGCCGTCGGGTTTCCAACACCCCCAGCACTTCGCCTTTCCAGGCGATGGACATTTCCAGGTGCCGTTTGGCAACCGCCACCCGGTCTTTTAGGGTGGGGGGATTCTTGTGGGTCCCTTTTTCAAAAAAATACTTGACCTGATCGAAAAACCAAGGATTGCCAATGCTGGCCCTGCCGATCATGGCTCCGTCCAAACCATACCGATCCCGCATCTCTATGGCTCGCTCGGGGCTGTCAACATCGCCATTTCCAAAAATTGGAATGTGCATTCTGGGGTTGTTTTTTACTGCGGCAATGGGTCTCCAGTCGGCCTTCCCTTTGTACATTTGAGCTCGGGTTCTGCCGTGGATGGATATGGCTTTGGCTCCGGCATCTTGCAATCGTTCAGCAACTTCTACAATTTTTATAGAATCGTGATCCCAGCCTAAACGTGTTTTGACCGTAAGAGGCAAGGCTGTTCGTTTGGCCATTTCAGCCGTCAGCTTCTCCATCAGCGGAATGTCTTTTAATATGCCTGCGCCGGCTCCTTTACTCACCACTTTTTTTACAGGACAACCAAAGTTGATGTCGATTATATCGGGATGAGAAGCTTCAACAATTTCTACAGAACGCAGCATGGAATCCAAATTGGCCCCAAAAATTTGTATGCCCACCGGTCGCTCTTTTTCATAAATATCCAATTTCTGAACGCTTTTGGCGGCATCTCGAATCAGACCCTCGCTGGAGATAAACTCCGTGTAAACCACATCGGCACCATTTTCTTTGCACAATGCGCGGAAAGGTGGGTCACTCACATCTTCCATGGGTGCCAGCAAAAGCGGAAAATCGCCCAGCGATAGGTCGCCAATTTTGACCATTCCTTTTTTTTACAAAAATAGCAAAAAAGACGGCCTGCTGTGGGCTATGGTTCCAGCCCAAACGTTGTTGTAATATTTTGGGAA
>CAZGUB010000173.1:0-3420 GCA_964528935.1 uncultured Flavobacteriaceae bacterium
CAATCCCTGTTTTCTGGCCGAAGCCAGCCGGATTAATGAACTTTTGAAGGAAAAATCGCCTGCCGAACTTTCCCAATTGATGAAAATTTCTAATAAGTTGGGAGATCTCAACTGGGAGCGAAATCAAAATTTTAAAATCCCATTCAATCAAAGCAATGCACGACCTGCCGTCTATGCATTTGATGGCGATGTATATACCGGTTTGGACGTATATACCCTTGCCCCCGAAAAAATCAAAATTCTTCAAGATCGATTGAGAATTCTATCTGGGCTTTATGGGGTGCTGAAACCCTTGGACTTGATCCAGCCTTATCGCTTGGAGATGGGAACAAAATTTTCTGTGGACAACAATAAGAACCTTTACGACTTTTGGAAGCAAAAAATTACCGAATTCCTCAATAACGAATTGGAAGAAGACGAGCTTTTTGTGAATTTGGCCAGTAACGAATATTTTTCTGCTATTGATTCCAAAGTACTGAAAACCAAGGTAATAACTCCACAGTTCAAAGATTTTAAAAACGGAACACTAAAAATGGTTTCGTTTTTTGCCAAAAAAGCCAGAGGCATGATGGTGCGGTATCTGTTAGAGGCAGAAACCGTAACCGCCGATACGCTGATGGGGTTTGACTATGGGGGTTATGCCTACAGCGAAGAACATACGCAGTCCCCTCTGGCTCCTGTCTTTATCCGATAATCTATATCAGACTTTTGTCGATCCCCATCACGTGGCTCTGGGTATATTTTTTAAGAAAATCTTGATCGAGCAATGCTTTTCCACCAATGTCCGAATCGATAATTGATGCGTTCAGATCGATTTTGAGGTAGGACTTTAGAAATGGAATAGAAATGGGGGCAAAGCTGTAGTGCCATGGTTCGTATTTGAATCCCGTTCGGTCTTTGTTTTGGGTGTAGGGAAGGAAGAATCCAAATTTATTGGCATGGATTTCCAACCATTTCCGCAAGGCGGTGTAGGGACCTTTGTCGTGAAATTTTTGAGGCAATAATACATCTCCCTCGGCAGGGGGTGTCCCATCGATGATGTCGACCTCGGTACCCCAATGGTGCCTAGAAGTGCCCGGTAGGGTCGAATATTCAAGAATCTTGGAGATGATTTGTCCATCTTCCATAC
The DNA here is from genome assembly GCA_964528935.1 of uncultured Flavobacteriaceae bacterium. GTDB lineage: Bacteria > Bacteroidota > Bacteroidia > Flavobacteriales > Flavobacteriaceae > UBA8316. Next base: position 1,130 of record CAZGUB010000173.1, read on the forward strand.
CCTCGGCCTTGTAATGGGCAAACTTTCTGTTCCAAATTGCCTTTTGACGGTCGTAAGAACGGTAGGATGAAACGACCTTGATGATGATTCCTTCTTTTCTGGCCGCAGCGGACATTTGTTCATAGGCTTTGGCCACCTCGGGAAGTAGGGCGTAGTCTTTTCCTACAAGCTCGGGAGTACCTTTGCCGATCAAGAGCTCGGGATCATGAGTTGTCATATTAAAGGATTTAAAAGCCGTTATGCCCATGATGGACAAGCCGGTATGGATGAATTCTGACCTTTTCATGATCGTGATTTATTTGACTAATATTCATCATATACACACGAAACTAAAACTAATTCTCTAAACCAAATGATTTGGTCCAAATAAAATTATAAATTTAATCTTTGGGATTCAGAAGAGTTCATGGGTCAATTTTAACGTTACATAGATGATTTAGAATATCTGGACTCATTATCTTTATCCTGTAAAATAAAATATTTCTAGTCCAACGATTTCCTTTTATGGAGCTAATAAAAAAGGTTATACTGTTGTTTGCAATTTTTCCTTCTGTGCTTTTGGCACAAGAACGGATACCCATCAAGGGGCAGTTGATTTATCGCAATGTAAATGTGATAGCGGCCAATGTGGTGAACAATACAGCACAACTCAACACCATCACCGATGGTGAGGGGGCCTTTGAAATACCGGTTGCCTTGGGGGATGAAGTTATTTTTTCTTCAGTTCAATACCACATCAGAACCGTAACGATTACTCCCGAGATTCTCCGAAAAAGAAGATTGATTGTCACAGTCAACGAAAAAATAAACGCCCTGGAAGAGGTGGTGGTCACCCCTGAAAATACAGAGAAATTTCTCGATCTCAAAGAGGAGGAATTCAAAGGTTTTGATTATGAACGGGACAAGTCCAGCAGGTTGGAAAATACCTTGGTGACACAAGGGCAGTTGAAAAACGGACTCAACCTAATCAACATCGCCAAATTGATTGCCCAAGCCATTGGTAATAAAACCGAAGCGGAAAAAGAAAAACTGAAGCCCAGCGAGGTGCTGACTTATGTTTTTGACGATGCATTTTTTATTGACGATCTTCAATTAAAAAACGATCAAATTATTGGTTTTTTAGAGCATATCGACAAAAACCTTCCCTCACAGCAGCTGCTCAAAACAGGACAGCAATTTCAGTTGATCGACTATTTGATTGCCGAAAGTAAAAAATATCGCCAAAGCCTTTGATTTTTTATCATGAGAAAAGGGCTGCTGTTTTTGTTGGTTATTTTGCTCTTGTCGGCCACCATTCACAAATTTTATGTCTCCACGGTTTCGATCAGGTACGTCCCACAGGAGGGGAGTTTCCAGATTACCACCCAAGTGTTTTTGGATGATTTCCAGGTGGTGCTGGGCCAAATTTCCGATCGAGAAATTCGTCTCGATCCCGAAGCAGATCAAACGATCATAGACAGTCTAACGGCGACCTATTTCAAAGAACATTTGCGTTTTTTTGAAAAGGGGGATGTGTTGGAGTTCGAATTTTTGGGAAAAGTTTACAAAAATGACCTATTGATCAGCTATATCGAATTGAAACACCCGGATCTCCCTTCCGATATTCGAGTGGTCAACACCCTGCTTTTTGATTTTCATCCGGATCAAAAAAACATCATTCATTTTAGAGTAGATGCCAAGAGAAAAAGCTTTTTGGCCATCCCTTCAAAACATGATTTTTCCATTCCCAACGACTTTTTTCACCCATGAGTATTGGGGTTTAAACACCAAAATGTAGTAAATTGCACAGCTTAAAAATTGCAAAGATGAAGAGTTATAGATTAAATTTTACCTTGGTTTTTTTACTATTGTTTCCATTGACTCTTGTAGGGATTTTCGCTCAAGATTCCTTGTCCATCCAAGGGCATGTTAACACCAACAAATTCAAACAACTAAAAGAAGATTTGCCCACGCCCAATAGCTACCGTACTGCTTCTGGAGCTCCGGGAAGGGATTACTATCAGCAGCAGGTGGATTATGTAATGGACATTGAATTGGACGACAAAAACGAAAAATTATATGGTGAGGAAGAAATTACCTACACCAACAATTCTCCAGATGAACTTCCTTATCTGTGGGTACAACTCGATCAAAACATACGAAAAAAAGATGCTCCGGCTCTCGAAAAAAATGGAGAAGGAGCAGAACCCATTTTGAGGGTAGAATCTTTTGTCAATAATTATTTCAAAGAACCTTTCGATGGAGGGTTTAATATTGAATTTGTTAAAGACGCCAATGGTAGACCATTACCA
>CAZGUB010000174.1:0-3417 GCA_964528935.1 uncultured Flavobacteriaceae bacterium
ATTCGGAATGGTTTATTGCAGCTACACCCCTCAATTTGTCTCTCAATTTTGTACTGTTACTACTCAATTGTAAAGGGCACCCATGGTTTTTTCCAATGGTTTTTTTGGGTTTTATCACCGGAATGACTACCGAAATATTGGGTGTTCAACTGGGATGGATTTTTGGGGATTATCAATACGGAAATGCTATGGGATACAAGGTCTTGGGGGTTCCACTCCTCATAGGGGTCAATTGGGCCTTGTTGACCATTGTTACTGGAGCCATTACCCAGCAATTTTACAAAAACATATTTGCGAGAATTTTACTGGGTGTGGGCTTGATGATTTTTCTCGATCTTCTGATTGAGCCCATTGCTCCATTGCTCGATTTTTGGGTATTCGAGGGTGGGCAAGCTCCCTTACAAAACTATATTGGATGGGCAGCAGTAGCACTATTCTTACAAATTGTTTTTCACTTACTTAAAATAAAAATAAAAGGTTGGTTTTCTTATCACTTGTATCTTTTACAGATCATTTTTTTTACGGTTTTACTCATAAAAAAAACCAGTATTGGCCTCTAAAACTTTAACTTTGGCTTATGATGCGTTTTTTAGTTATGCTATTGACTATTTTTTCTTGTGGCGAACAAAAGACTACACCCATAGCTCCTGCCACCCAAGAAACCCAAGACTCCCTGGCCATTAACACTCCAGATACCGCACAGCAACTCATCCAGCTGTCTCCCGATTTTTTAAATGAAAATCAAATAAATGAATGGAGTGATTTCATTAAGTTCAAAAATGCCATTGAAGACATGACCCAACTCAATCCGGCTGGAATAATGACCTTTTTATCAGAATTGTACAAAATTACCAGTGAAATGCTCAAAGCTCCATTTCCGGAAGCATTTGACAAAATTTCCATCTACAGCAGAATCAAAGTCGTACAAACTCAAATCATTAAATGCCATTATTACGCTTCCAATAATCAGAATCAACCACTCAACTCAGCCCTAGACAAGCTTTATCAGGAATACAATATTCTTTTGAGGAGAATGATCGCCTTAGCCGAGGAAAATAAAATACAATTGGACAGTATTGGGTTGAATTTTGCTCCCAGTCAGGATTCCAACACAAAACTGGATTTTTCCAGAGAGTGAGTACTTACCGCTAAAGCCGCAGCAATTTTTTCTTGATGAAACTTTAGATTTTCCACATCAGGGGCCAACACCATGGCTTCGTCATAGAGTTCCAGCAATTTTCCGTCGCAATCCATAGCCCGCTGGATATGGCTAATGTTATTTTTTATTAGGGTGTAGGTTGCCATTTGTTCAAAATTCAATCTGTGGATCTGCAAATTTTCTACCTCCACATTCCGCCTGCGCAATAGACTGGTAATGTCTTGAAAAAAACGATTTCTGAGGGTAGACTGCTGATTGAAAAAACGCTTGTCATCGGTAAGATTAGCTGCCTCCGATGCTTTCAAATACTCCAGTTTTGAGTTTTTGAGCAGGTTCAGGATTTTTTCGAGTTTGGCTATAAATCTAGTATGGATAGACAAAATTTGAAATTTTAATAAAGTTAACCACCATACAAGTCGATACCGTACTTGTCTTTAATTTAATATTAACAAGTTTTTCACCAAAAAAGAATAATCCAAATAATCAATCAATTTTTGTGCGCTGACGACTCCACGGACTTTCCCATTTTTGGAAAAAATGGGTGGGGGCAGTGTGGCCATATTGGCCATTTGGGTGTAATAGGTTTTCCGATTGGGGTGATGGGGAGTCACGGCGTTAAAAACCTGAGGATCACTCCATTTTTCGAGCAGACGCAGAATGATCTCCACAGCATCTTTTTGGTGGATAAAGTTGATGGGAGTAGCTGGGTCGGATACGGTTTTGCCAGCCAGGGAACGGATGGGGTGCCTGTTGGGGCCGATCAACCCGCCCAAACGGACAATACAGCTTTCAAAATCATTGTAATCCTGTAAAAGCTTTTCTGCAGCCATGATTTGTATGGCCGAGGGGGTGTTTCCCAACAATTCACTTTCTTCTGTAATGGCCTCTTCATGATGACCATAAACACTGGTGCTACTGGTATACAATACTTTTTTGATGTTAGACCTTAGGGTGATGTTTACAATTTGCTGAATCAGCGAGATATAATTACGGTTGGGATTTTTTCGAACACCGGGTGGAAGGGCAATGATCAACACATCGAGCCCTTCAAAAAAGTCGAGATTCCCCATGATCTTCGATTCAGTGACCTTCAAGAGATAGGCCTCCATACCTTGTTCAAGAAATTTCTTCATTTTTTCGGAGGAGGTCGTACTGATTCGTATTGCCTCTCCAGATGCCAGTGCTCTTTTGGCAATAGCTGTTCCCAGCCAACCTCCCCCAAGAATTCCTATATCATTATATTTTTTCAATTTTTTTTGCAAATAAAGACAATTCCTAAAAATATTAAATCATATCCTAAAAATTCTTATATTGGAAAGAAACCAAAAAATAATTCGTTATGCCTGTAAAAAGTTTTCAAGGAGAAAGAGCAAGTCGATCAAAATCGCTTAAAAAAACCTTACTTGTTTCAGACATTATGTCGCGTAATTTGATTGTTTTTACCCCAAATCAATCCATTCATGAGGTAATGCGCAAGTTTATCAAGCACCGAATCTCCGGAGGCCCGGTGGTGGATGAGGCCGGAAATTTAATCGGTGTTATTTCCGAGGCCGATTGTATGAAGGAAATCTCGGATAGTCGTTATTTCAACATGCCTATACTGGACAAAACCGTAGCTCATTTTATGACTTCGCCTGTAGATACCATCGAGGCTTCCAAAACGGTATTTGAGGCCGCTTCAAAGTTTTTCAAAACATCACGAAGGCGATTTCCGGTTTTGGACAAAAAACAACTGGTGGGACAGGTCAGTAGAAAAGATATTGTCATCGCCTCCCTCAACATGAAAAGTCAAACATGGCGTTAGAAAATTCGACTTGCTAGACGGTAGGTGTTGGCATGTGCTTCTACAATCAAGCGAATATCCTTAGAATAGCCTCCCCCCATGCTACACTGAAGTGGGATTGACTTTTCGTGACAATAGGTCAACACCATTTCATCTCTGGCCTTACAGCCCTCCAAACTCATGCCCAAGCGACCCAGCCGATCTGAAGCCACCACATCTACACCACACAGATAAAAAACAAAATCCGGAATTACACGATCAAAAAGTTGTGGAAGAGATTGCTCCAGCAAAGGCAAATAAACCTCGTCTCCGGTGTGGTCATCTAGTGCTATATCCCAGTCGCTTTTTTCCTTTTTGAAGGGATAATTTTTTTGACCGTGCATGGAAAAAGTAAACACCCGATCTTCGGAACGAAAAATTTCTGCTGTTCCATTGCCTTGGTGGACATCCAAGTCGATGATCAAAATTTTTTTGG
>CAZGUB010000175.1:0-3403 GCA_964528935.1 uncultured Flavobacteriaceae bacterium
CTTCTGTCCTGATTCAGTGGGACGATTATAACTATGTGATCGATTGTGGGCCCGATTTTCGCCAGCAAATGCTCAGCGTGGATTGCCAGTATCTAAGTGGTATTTTGTTTACCCACGAACACGCAGACCACACGGCCGGAATAGACGATATACGCCCCTTTTTTTTTAGGCAAGGAGACATACCCATCTTCGCCAGTATGCGTGTGGTGAAGGAGCTTACAAGACGCTTTGGTTATATTTTCGAAACCGATAACAAATATCCCGGCACCCCTGCCGTCAAAATCAATTCCATAGCCGAGAATACGCCCTTTTCCCTAGGCGAAAAAATGGTGATTCCGATAGAAGTCATGCACAACCGGCTCCCAGTAATGGGTTTCAGGATAGATAATTTTTCCTATTTGACCGATGTCAAGTATATTGAAGATCAACAACTCAAAAAACTTGAAGGAACCGAGGTATTGGTGATTAATGCCCTGAGAAAAGAACCCCATCCCACTCACTTGAACCTTGAAGAGGCCTTAGAAATTGTACAGCATATAAAACCCAAAGCGGCCTATTTTACACATATCAGCCATCTGCTTGGTTTTCATGACGAAGTTTCAAAAGAACTCCCACAGAAGATTTATCTGGCCTACGATGGGCTGCAAATTCAAATCAATTAGAAGAAAAATAAATTAAAAACGTTTGATTAAACCAACTATTGACTGGCGAAAGAGACCAGTCTAACTCTTACTAAAAATGAAAAAAAATATAGTTCTTTACCTCTTTGTTTTTACAGCATTGATCTTAATCTACCAGTTGGTCAATTCCAAAAAAGTATTCGATGATTTATCGACCCAACTCACCAAAATTCAGCAACAAAACGAAAAACTGAAAGATTCTATTTTTCAGACACAAAGCGCATTGGAGGAGCAAAACGACTTTAATTTGGAGGGCAACGACTACGCATTGCGCTATTTTGATAATTTATCCATTGACGATGTGGCCGCCTACGTCAAAGATCAAATCTATGAAACCAATTTACTTCCAGAAAAAAATGATTTGATCCCTTATGCTGCCATGGATCGCACTTTTCTAATCAATAAAGTCAAGGTGTTGAATCACAAATGGATCGTAGCTGATTTTTCAGACGGTACCCACTGGGGGGAACTTTTCTTAACCTATCGTTTTGACGATCAAGGCCAGTTGACATTTTACTTGAAAGAGCATTTCCTTTATCCTAACCCAGATTAGTTTTTTCCAACCATTGGAGGATCTCACTAAAATTTTCTGAAGAAACGTTGTGACCATCGGGGTAAGTATTGAAAAGAACCTCCGAATTGTTTTGTTTCAGTAGTTGTACCCCATCCAAAGCCCATTGGTAAGGGACGGTTGGATCGAGCGAGCCGTGAGAAGCATAGGCCAAAACGTTGCGATAATCTTCCAACGGTTTTTTTAACAATTGGAGGTTGATGTAACCACTCATGCATACAGCTCTCCTGAAAATTTTAGGACAATCCAATAGTAGTGACCAACTGAGTATGGCACCCTGACTGAACCCCATCAATGTAATGTCATTCGGATCCAGTTGGTACTTTTCTTCGAAATATTCCATTTGTTGAATCAGTACCTTTAAAGAATTTTTGGCTTCCTCAAGATCGGACCATTTGTCTTGGGTTTCGTCAAAGTGAATGGAGTACCATGCTTTTCCGCCAAAAGGAGTGTCTAAAGGAGCCTCCAGAGAAATGATGGTATGATCTGACGGCAGATGGTCTGCAAATCCAAAAAGATCGTCTGCGTTACTGCCATAGCCATGCAACAAAAAAAGGGCGGGGTGAGGAGCAAATCCAGTTAATGGCGGTTTGATTCTGTAGGACAGCATAGGGTTTAATGGTTTATGGTAAGCTTTCCATTTTGGAAACTTCCCAGAACCTTTCCTTGCAGTTCACGATCCAAGTAGGCACTGTTTTTTGAGGTTGAGCAGAGATCTTCGGACTGCAGTCGATGAGATTTATCGGGGTCGAAAAGGGTGAGATCTGCTTTTTCCCCAATAGCTATGGTAGGGGAAAAGAGTCCAAAACATTTTGTACCGCGCGTTAGGAAGCTCAAGGTCTTGTCCAATGGAAAAATTTGATTCAGCAAGCCGAAACAACTTTCTAGCCCCAAACTACCGGGCATGGCATTTTCAAACTCCAGTTTTTTCAATTCAATATTGACGGGTTCGTGCATACTGCTCACCATATCGATGGTGCCGTCCAGCAATCCTGCCCTGAGGGCTTGCTGATCCGACTTGGAACGTATAGGGGGGAAAACTTTATAGTTGGGGTCGAAGTTTTCTAATGCAGTATCGTCAAAGACCAAATGGGGCAGCCCAACACTGCAACTTACTTGAAGTCCGTCTTTTTTGGCCTTGCGAATCAAATCTAGCCCCATGGCTGTACTCACAAAAGAAATATGCAACCGTCCCCCGGTATATCTCAGAATTTCTAGATCTCTGGCAATCTGAACGGTTTCTGCCATCGAAGGGATGCCTTTGAGGCCTATTTTGGTACTGGTTATGCCTTCGTGCATCACACCATTTCCGGAAAGTTCTTGGTTTTGAGGATGGCAGATGATCATTCCATCAAAACTCTGACAATATTGAAGGGCTATTTTCAACAAGTTGCCATTTTCTATAGATCTTTTATGATCACCAAAAGCGATGGCTCCTTGGGAGTGCATATCGAAGAGGGAAGCCATTTGCTCTCCTTTGCTCTCTATACTTAAGGCTCCAATAGGGTATGGGGTGGAGGGGGCACTTTGGGTCATTTTGATCAAATGTCCAATGGCAGACTTGGTATCAGGAACAGGAAGGGTGTTGGGGTTTAGCAGTATTTTGGTAAAACCCGATTTTGCAGCGACCGACAATCCGTTGCTCAACGTTTCTCTTTCTTCATAACCAGGCTCTCCAAAGGAGACACTGCTGTCAAACCATCCGGCCGAAACATGAAGGTTCTCAAATTCATGGGACTGGGTTTCTTTATCGGCTACAATGTGATCTGTAATTTGGGTTATTGTTCCATCGACAATCAAAATATCTTGACGAGAAGAATGAAACGTGCTTTGGGGGTCCAGAAGGGTAGCATTTTTAAGAAGTATCTTCATCAAGAAATCGCTGTAGTGCAAAAATATAAAATCGACAGCAAAAATGGGTTTTTTGAAGTTTGTATTCTACATTAAAATTTTTCAAATGCCCCCAATCCAAATAGGGCAAAGTCATATTTAACAGGATCTACAGAATCAAATTTTCGCAGTTGGGCATCTACTTCAGCCAGTGCTTTTGCATCGTTTTGTTTTCGCTTTATCAGTTTTAATTTTCGTGCCACATTGCCGGTATGAACATCCAAGGGCAGCGACAACTGAGACGGAGAAATAGTTTTCCAAA
>CAZGUB010000176.1:0-3402 GCA_964528935.1 uncultured Flavobacteriaceae bacterium
ATGGATTCTACCCGCGAAAATGCCAACCACAACGGACCGGTTGGGCTGCAAGTGCACCCCAACAACGAGAATAAAATTTTTTATAAAAACATAGAAATAGCAGGATTTTAATCCTTCACCAATAATCTGAGAAATAGCCATAATTAAAAAATGATTTATGGCTATTTTTTTTACCCAAAAAAAATTAATTTCATCGTATGAATTCACTTAAATCCCTCATGAACGGCACTCTGCTGCTCCTTTTCTTTTTTTTGGCACAGATAAATTTCGCTCAAGAAAAACCAAAAAACATCGATCAAATCATCAAAAAATGGGCGTCTCCTACCGAATTTCCTGACCACGTGGTACTCAGTACTACTCAAGACCCTGCGCATTCCATAGGGATCAATTGGAGAACCCATATAGAAAACACCCATGGCTATGTAGAAATAGCAGTAGCGGGGGATGGCCCGGATTTTAGAGAAAAAAGCATCACCCACATTGCCCAAAGAACCCCTGTCAATTCTTCCAATGCCTCGGCTGATGGTTTTGAATCCTCTTTTTTTGAAATACAAATCGACGGGTTAATCCCCAATAGTCTTTATGCCTATCGTGTAGGGAACGATCAATTCAAAAGCGAATGGCACCAATTTACCACTGCCAGCGATCAATCTGCTCCCCTGTCATTTCTCTACGTGGGGGATGCGCAAAACTATATTTTGGAACTGTGGTCTCGTGTGATCAGAAATGCCTATAAAACCGCCCCCAACGCTCACTTTTTTATTCACGCCGGCGATTTGGTCAATGCGGCCCACGATGAAAGTGAATGGAATGAATGGTTTGCTGCCGGTGGATTTATCCACAGTGAAATCCCCGCCTTAGCCGTTCCGGGAAACCACGAATACCGAAGTCTTGATAAGGAAAATCCCAAAGAAAACAGAGCACTTTCCCTGCAGTGGACGCCCCAGTTTTCTTTTCCCAAAAACGGTCCCCAAGGACTGGAAGAAACCTGCTATTATGTCGACTATCCCAACCTGAGAATCATTGCTCTAAACAGCAACACGGATATAGAGCGACAAACCCAGTGGCTCGAAAAAGTTTTGAAAGAAAACACCAAAAAGTGGACCGTGGTCACCTATCATCATCCTGTTTTTTCTGCATCGAGAGGTAGGGACAATCAAGAACTCAGACAACAATGGAAACCCCTGTTCGAAAAATACCATGTCGATCTCGCTCTTCAAGGCCACGACCACAGCTACGCCAGAGGAGCCGTATACGACAAACCCATTACCGTTGAAAAAAAATCGAATAAGACCGTTGTTGGGCCGGTCTATGTGGTGTCTGTTAGTGGTGGAAAAATGTATTCTATCAACGAGTCGGGTTGGGACGAATTTGGCGCCACAAAAGAGAAAACCGGCGAGCGAACCCAACTGTTTCAACACATTAGCATCGATGGAAACCAACTCATTTATCAATCCTTTACTCCTACCGGAAAACGCTTCGACCATTTTAAACTCATCAAAAACCAGAACACCAACACCTATTATGATTAAAATTGCACCCATCCTGTAAACCATTTTCTGTATGATTTATCTCACTGTCAAATTGAAAAGATATTCACTTCTAATTCTGATAGCCCTTCTCAGTGGTCTTAATATTCTGCCACTGAGAGCTCAAATACAAAATTTACCTCCCAAAGAAATCATTCTATTAATCGGACAATCGAATATGGCGGGGCGGGCTCCCCTTTTGGAACAGGACCTCGAAAGGGTGGAAAATGCCTTTCTTTTGGACAGTCTAAATCAATGGATTCCCCTACAAAACCCCCTCAATCTTCATTCTTCCATTCGCAAAGTCGCCAGTATGCAACGCTTTAACTTGGGGTATACCTTGGCCAAAAAAATGACAAAATCACCGAAAAACCATTCTTTGGGGCTGGTAGTCAACGCCAGAGGAGGCACAAAAATAGAACAATGGATTCCCGGAACCCATTATTATCAAGAAGCCCTCAGACGATCCAAGGCAGCCCAAAACACTGGAGGCAAAATCGTTGCTGCCCTCTGGCTGCAAGGAGAAAGCAATCTGGGAGACCAAGACCCAAACTTTGAGAACTATTTTGAAAAACTAAAATCCATTATCTTTTCTTTGAGAAAAGACTTGAATAATGAGAATTTGATTTTCATCGCTTCAGAATTAAACAAAGACAGGCCCGAAAATGAGGTTTTCAAACAAATGTTGGCTAGGCTCGACCGTGAAATCCCCTTTTCAGGTGTCGTAAAATCCAAGGGTACTCATACCTTCGACGGTACCCATTACGACAATAAAGGCTTAAAAAAGCTGGGGAAAAGATTCGCCAAAAAACTCAACAAAATCAAAAAGACACCATAACCATGATTTATTTTAGTATCCAAAAATCAATCAAGTTTATTTCGACCCTTGCCTTTTGTCTTTTCTTAACGGCTTGTCAAGAAACATCAATCCAACCGAAAGGGCTGAGAACTGATTTGATGAGAAATGCAGATTATGTTGGGCTAAATGGAAAAAAACAAGCCCTGGCCTTGAGTGACTCACTTCTGGCACAGGGAAAGTATGAAGTCCCAAAAGTGCAATCTCAAAATCCAATACTCAATTGGATTCTCGACGATCGATCGACTACCACAGTTGCCTTTCAGGTCTTGGTCAGTAGTGATCAAAAAAAACTAAAACAAAACATCGGAGACCTGTGGGACAGCAAAAAAACCCCAAGCAATGGATTTTCGACCCCCTATCTGGGGGCGGCACTAAAAGAAAACAAAGTTTACTACTGGAAAGTTCGCTATTGGGAAAATGAGAATAAAAAATCTATCTATTCCGACCCTCAAGCATTTGTTGTGGCTCCCGAAACAAAAATAGAGCAGTTTTCACAAGAACCACTAATCGCGATAGATCAACAAGGAGAGGTTTTCAAAAAAAATGACGGCGGCTACTTTGTCGATTTTAAAAAAGCTGCATTTGCCCAACTCAAAATACAACTCACCGCCACCTCCGAGCAAACCATCGACCTCGCCATTGGGGAAATGAAAAAAACAAACGATTTATCGGTTGATCATCTGGGAGGAAACATTCGATATCACAGGACCCAAATCCAATTAAAACCCGGAACCCATTGGTATGAAGTCCATTGGCCCAAAAACGAAAAAAGAGCCTCCAACCGATTCATGATTAAGATGCCAGACTATATCGGAGAAGTTTACCCCTTTCGATATGTCGAAATCCAAAACTACGCCGCAGACCTCAAACCCGAGCAAGCCATCCGAACGATGGTGCATTACACCTTTGACGAGCAGGCCTCAACCTTCGAGTCCAGCGATGATGTTCTGAACCAAGTTTGGGAACTCTGCAAATACTCTATGAAGTCCACCAGCTTCTGCGGCTATTATGTAG
>CAZGUB010000177.1:0-3400 GCA_964528935.1 uncultured Flavobacteriaceae bacterium
CTTAATGCTTCCGGCTCGGGCGGTACCGGTTCCTTTTTGCTTTTTTATTTTGCGGGTACTCCCGGTAATTTCGGCTCTTTCTTTGGACTTGTGGTTTCCTTGTCTTTTGTTGGCCAAATGTTGTTTTACATCCAGATATATGGCGTGGTCATTGGGATCGATCCCAAATACCGATGGATCCAGTTTTTGTTTTCTACCGGTCTCTTTTCCTTTGTTGTTGAGTACAGCTAATTCCATTATTTCCGAACGATTACATATCCATTTTTGTGGCCGGGGACACATCCCTTGACCACCAAAATATTTTTTTCGGCAAGAACCTTTACGACAGTGAGATTTTGCACTTTTACTTTTTCATTTCCGGTTTGGCCGGCCATGCGCATTCCTTTGAATACTCTGGCAGGATAGGAGGCCGCACCAATGGAGCCGGGGGCTCTGAGTCGGTTGTGCTGGCCGTGGGTGGCTTGGCCTACGCCCCCAAAGCCGTGTCTTTTGACAACCCCTTGGAATCCTTTTCCTTTGGAGGTTCCAGAAACATCGACATATTCTCCTTCTTTGAAATGGTCTACCGTAATGGTGTCTCCCAATTTGTATTCTTGTTGAAAATTCTGGAATTCGACGAGCTTTTTCTTAGGAGCCGTATTTGCTTTTTTGAAATGCCCTTTGGCGGCATTGGTGGCTCTCTTTTCTGCCTTGTCATCGAAACCCAGTTGAAGTGCATCATACCCGTCAACCGCTTTGGTTCTGACTTGGGTAACCACGCATGGGCCGACCTCCAATACGGTACAGGGAATATTTTTCCCGTTTTCGTCAAAGAGGCTGGTCATGCCGATTTTTCTTCCTATTAACCCAGACATTGTTTATTATTGATTTGTTGTTATACTTTGATTTCTACTTCTACGCCGCTGGGGAGTTCGAGTTTCATCAGCGCATCGATGGTTTTGGACGATGAGCTGTAGATGTCCAACAGTCGTTTGTAGGAGTTGAGTTTGAATTGTTCTCTAGACTTTTTATTGACGTGGGGGGAGCGCAATACGGTAAAAATTTTCTTGTGGGTGGGCAGTGGGATGGGTCCGGTGATCACAGCACCAGTTGTTTTTACGGTCTTTACGATCTTGTCGGCAGATTTGTCCACCAAGTTGTGATCGTAAGATTTTAATTTTATTCTAATTTTTTGGCTCATTCTTGCTAAAGCTTTATGCGTTGTTTCCTTTGATTTGAGCAATGACGCCTTCCGAGATATTGGGCGGGGTCTCTGCATAGTGATCGAATTCCATGGTCGAGGTGGCACGGCCCGACGAGAGGGTTCTCAGGGCGGTGACATAACCAAACATTTCCGATAGGGGAACCAGGGCTTTTACGACTTTGGATCCGGCACGGTCGTCCATGGAGTTAACTTGCCCCCTGCGACGGTTGAGGTCGCCCACAATGTCCCCCATGTTTTCTTCGGGGGTCAATACCTCCAATTTCATGATGGGTTCCATGATGACGGCTCGGGCAGCACGGGCAGATTCTTTGAATCCAATTTTGGCGGCCAATTCGAAAGAGAGGGAATCGGAATCCACAGGGTGGAAAGATCCGTCTTTGAGGGTCACCTTCATGGCATCGACTTCGAATCCTGCCAGGGGTCCATTTTTCATGGAATCTCTGAATCCTTTTTCTACAGAGGGGATATATTCCTTGGGGATGTTACCTCCTTTGATTTCGTTGACAAATTCGAGTCCTACTTTGCCTTCTTCGGCGGGCTCGAGGGTAAAGACAATATCGGCAAATTTTCCACGACCACCGGTTTGTTTTTTGTACACTTCGCGGTGATCTGCAGCGGCAGTAAGGGCTTCTTTGTACTCTACTTGTGGCTGTCCTTGGTTGACTTCGACCTTAAACTCTCGTCTGAGACGGTCGATGATGATGTCCAAGTGGAGCTCTCCCATACCGGAGATAACGGTTTGGCCGGAGGCCTCATCGGTTTTGACTTGGAAGGTCGGGTCTTCTTCTGCCAGTTTGGCCAAAGCCATACCGAGTTTGTCCACGTCGACTTTGGTTTTGGGCTCTACGGCAATACCGATCACAGGATCGGGAAAGTCCATACTTTCAAGGATAATGGGGGCTTTTTCTGCCGATAGGGTATCTCCGGTTTTGATGTCTTTGAATCCTACTGCAGCTCCGATGTCTCCGGCTTCGATAAAGTCGATGGCATTTTGTTTGTTGGAGTGCATTTGGTAGATTCTCGAGATCCGTTCTTTTTTTCCGGTACGGTTGTTTAGGACATAGGATCCTGCTTCCAGTCTTCCGGAATAGGCTCTAAAGAAAGCCAAGCGACCGACATAAGGGTCGGTAGCGATTTTGAAGGCCAGGGCAGCAAAAGGTTCGCTGACCAGGGGTTTTCTGGAAATCTCGTTTCCGTTGTCGGGGTTGGTACCGGCAATGGCTTCTTTGTCTTCGGGCGAAGGCAGGTAGCGACATACGGCGTCGAGCAAAAACTGTACGCCTTTGTTTTTGAAGGAGGAACCACAGATCATGGGGATGATGCTCATGTCTTGGGTGGCCGCCCTGAGGGCGTTGTGGACCTCGTCTTCGGAGATGGAATCGGGGTCTTCAAAGTATTTTTCCAAGAGGTTCTCGTCGTACTCGGCAACGGCTTCGATGAGTTGGCCTCGGAGTGTTTCGGCTTCGGCTTTGAGGTCTTCGGGAATGTCGATCACATCGAAGGTAGATCCAAAGTTGTCCTCGTGCCAGACAATGGCGCGGTTTTTGACCAAGTCCACGATGCCTTTAAAATCTTCCTCGTCCCCGATATTCAATACAATGGGAACGGCGTTGGATTTGAGCATGTCTTTGACCTGCTGGCAAACGTTGAGAAAATTGGCCCCTTGGCGGTCCATTTTGTTGACAAATCCGATGCGGGGAACTTTGTAGTTGTCGGCCAAACGCCAGTTGGTTTCGGATTGCGGCTCTACGCCGTCAACAGCCGAAAACAAAAAAACCAATCCATCCAGTACTCTGAGGGATCGGTTCACTTCTACGGTAAAGTCTACGTGACCGGGGGTATCGATGATGTTAAAATGGTATCCCTTGGCTTCTTCGGTGGGTTTACCTTGTTCTGTAGGAAACTGCCAAGTACAGGTGGTGGCCGCAGATGTAATGGTAATTCCGCGTTCCTGCTCCTGCTCCATCCAGTCCATGGTGGCGGCACCATCGTGTACTTCTCCGATTTTGTGACTCACCCCGGTATAGAACAATATTCTTTCTGTGGTGGTGGTCTTTCCGGCATCGATGTGCGCAGCGATTCCTATATTTCTGGTATATTTTAAATCTCTTGCCATTTTTGCTTAGAATCTGAAGTGTGAGAATGCTTTGTTGGTCTCGGCCATTTTGTGGGCATCTACTCTTTTTTTCACAGCAG
>CAZGUB010000178.1:0-3397 GCA_964528935.1 uncultured Flavobacteriaceae bacterium
CTCTTCAAAATGACGACTCAGGGCATCGCCCAACTTGATGTGGGCATAAACGTCTTTGGAGTTTAAGGGAAGGATTTGTTTTTCATTTTTTAGAAGGGTAATGCTTTTTGCGAAAGCTTCCTCAATCAGCAGGGTGTCTTTTCGTGTGTTGATCCGATGGAATAGGCCTTTTGGATCGATATTTTTTCGATGAGTGAGTCCCGCCTTGTATTTGGCCTTTAGTATTTTTTTTACCGATTCTTCTACCCTTTTTCTGACAATTTCTTGCTGCTGATAGGCCGTTTTGATCTTTTGAATCCCAAAGGGAATATCTTTTGAAATCAGCAGGATATCGTGTCCAGCCATTAGGGCTGCCAAATCCATATTCACATTAGGATCTAGCGGTGCTGCTCCTTTCATGTTCAGCGCATCGGTTACCACTAGGCCGTTAAAACCCATTTGTTCTTTGAGCAATTTTGTCACCACCTCGTAGGACAGGGAAGCGGGGCCATTGGATCGTGTCAGTGCCGGAACATTGAGATGGGCTACCATTACAGAACTCAATCCCTGCTCTATGGCTTTTCTGAAAGGGTGCAATTCCATTTTTTCCAATCTTGGTCGATCAAAGCTTACTGAAGGAAGGGTTTTGTGCGAATCGGTGGCGGTATCGCCATGACCCGGAAAATGTTTTCCCGAGGTGAGAATACCGGCCCGATGGTGACCTTGCATTAGGGCCACTCCTCTTTGTGCCACCAGATAGGGTGACTCGCCATAAGAACGGTTGCCAATAATGGGGTTTTGTGGGTTGGTATTGATGTCCATAACCGGAGCATAACTCATATGAACGCCCAATTCGCGTTCCTGTTCGGCCATTCTTTGACCAATTTTTTCAACCAATGCAACATCCTTTACGGCTCCCAAAGTCATACTCCATGGAAAGGCCACGACAGAATCCAATCGCATGGCGACTCCCCACTCGGCATCCATACTAATGAGCAAAGGAACTCGAGAAACGGATTGAAATTCATTCAACCACAGGGTTTGTTTGTAGGGAGTGCCCAACGAAAAAATCAAACCGCCAATGTGGTGTTTTTCAATCA
Source organism: uncultured Flavobacteriaceae bacterium (assembly GCA_964528935.1). Lineage (GTDB taxonomy): Bacteria > Bacteroidota > Bacteroidia > Flavobacteriales > Flavobacteriaceae > UBA8316. Next base: position 1,080 of record CAZGUB010000178.1, read on the forward strand.
AGGTTTTGATCTCTTCGAAATGCTGGTCGTCTTTTCTTGAAAAAACCATGGGGACAAAAAGCTGTCCAATTTTTTGATCCAAATTCATGGACTGATAAATACTGTCCACCCACTGCTGCTGAAGTTGGGGATTTTGCGCCAACAAAGGATCGGGTTGTTGGGCACAAATGGGGAATCCCAAAAGGATCAATAAAACAATAATAATGCGCATAAAATCAAAAATATCGGGAATGCCAACTGCAAGTTGCCGGTACTTCCCAAAGGGTTTTATACTCCGATTTATTGAGTACTAAATTATTAAAAACAACAACATTTGGTAGGATTTCTTTTTTCTTGGCCATGGTTCTAAAATCCTTAAGGTGAACGTAAAGCAGTTCGTTATTTTGCCTAAAGGTAACATTCATTTTATCCAAGAGGATCAGGTCAAACTCTTCCTCTAGAGACTGAATAAAACGCACCAAGGCATCGATGGAACAACCACTGGCAGATTGTATGGATTCGTTGAGTCCCAATACAATGAAACGATCGTAGGGCATGTCGATGGCCGCTTGGAGGTGGGCACCATGAGCAGTCCAGTGTTCCAAGAATTTATCGGTTTTGGTTCGAATTGCAACAGATTCTTTTTCGGTAAAAGTTCTATTGGAAGGATAAATCCAGATTCGGGCATGGTCGGGAAGCTGATTGAATGAAATTATCATACCTACAAGTCTTCTGCATTGGAAATCAGTTCGGCAATGTCTTGTACAAGTACCGTTCCCTCCTGCTCTTTATTTTTTATACCATCGGACATCATGGTATTGCAAAAAGGGCAAGCTGCGGCAATGATATTGGGCTCGGTCTTTAGGGCTTGTTCTGTTCTTTCTATATTGATATCTTTATTTCCTTTTTCGGGTTCTTTGAACATTTGTGCCCCACCGGCCCCGCAGCACAAACCTTTGGATTTGCAGTTTTTCATTTCTACCAGTTCGGCGTCCAATTTTTGTATAAGCTCCCTTGGAGCCTCATAGATTTGGTTGGCCCTACCCAAATAGCAAGGGTCGTGGTAGGTAATCCTTTTGCCTTTGTAGTGGGAACCCGATATAGTAAAACGGTTCTCTTGAAGAAGGGTATTGATGAAAGTAGTATGATGCATGACCTCATAATGACCTCCCAAGGAGGGATATTCGTTTTTCAGGGTATTGAAACAATGCGGGCAAGTGGTCACAATTCGAGTGACCTGATAGCTATTCATCACTTCGATGTTGGCCAAAGCCTGTATCTGAAAGAGAAATTCATTTCCCGATCGTTTGGCAGGATCGCCGGTGCAACTCTCTTCTGTCCCCAATACGGCAAAAGACACTTTTGCCTTTTGAAGTATTTTGACAAACGACTTAGTGATTTTTTTGGCACGTTCATCAAAACTTCCGGCGCAACCCACCCAAAACAAAACCTCGGGCTTTTGTCCTGCTGCTATCGATGCTGCGAGCGTGGGTATCTGCATCATACTTTAGTGTTGTTCTTTACCATCGTCAAAGACCTCTATGGTTACTTCTTTTTCAATCAAATCGGTAAATTTTCCGTTGTAACGGGTCGCTTTGACTAGGTGGTTGTCGATCCAGTGATAATTTCCTCCTCTGGGTTTGCCCATCAGTAAGCTGTGGTATTTGAAGCCATTGGACTTGAGCCATTTTTCGGTAACAGTTCTGTGCGATTCGACTCTGGAGGTAAAAAAACAAATCAAATGCCCTTCGTCATACCATTTGTTGAGGGTTTCCAATGCATCTGGATAGAATTTTGCGGTTGCCATTCGCTCAGGTTCTTCGTTGGGAATGTCATCACAGATGGTTCCGTCAATGTCTATCAGATAATTTTTAATCCCCTCGGGCAGCACGGGGCTGACGATTTCCCCGTTTTCGACTTTTTTGTGTAAATAGCTTTCTGCTTCTTCTTTTTCCATATTTTAGATTTAATTAATTGTGATTAGCCCACAATAGCCGATCTTGATTACTAAAGGGCCAGGGTGCTCCATTATTTTCGATGTTACTCATCATTTTATTGAGATCACTTGGGGCAGCAGACTGTTCCATAACCAAATATTGACGCATATTCATGATGATGGATAATGGATCGATACCCATGGGACAGCTCTCGACACAAGCGTTACAGGAGGTACAGGCCCATAACTCTTCTGGGCTAATATAGTGGTTGAGCAGCTGTTTTCCATCGTCTTTAAAACTTCCATTTCTACGGGTGTTTTTACCCACTTCTTCGAGCCGAACACGGGAATCCATCATGACTTTTCGGGGGGAAAGTAATTTTCCGGTCTGGTTGGCTGGACA
>CAZGUB010000179.1:0-3383 GCA_964528935.1 uncultured Flavobacteriaceae bacterium
CCAAATTGGCCAATTGCTCATGCATCTGGAGGCGCAAGGAATCTCCGAAGAAACCATGATCGTTTTTACCAGCGACAACGGCCCCTACTGGAAACCCCACCACATAGAAAAATACAACCACAAAGCAGCCGCCCACCTTCGTGGAATGAAAGGCGATATCTACGATGCCGGGCATCGGGTTCCCTTTATCGTAAAATGGCCCGGAAAGGTAAAGGCTGGAAGTGAAGAGCAGCAACCCCATTCTTTGGCCGATTTTTATGCCACCGCCGCCGAGCTGTTGGGTGCCACCGCCAAAACTACCGACAGCTACAGTATTTTGGACGTCCTTTTGGAACAGCAGCCTAAGGAGGTTGTCAGCCCAGTGGTTCACCACTCCTCTAGGGGACATTTTGCTTTGCGCGTGGGTGATTGGAAAATGATCGAAAAAAGAGGATCCGGAGGTTTTTCTCCACCCGCTACAGCGTCCACTCCTCCCGGGCAAACTGAAGAACGCCTCTATCTGATGTCAGAGGATCCCTCCGAGACCACTGATCTGTCCTGGCAATATCCGGAAATATTAAACCTGATGAAACGCCAATTGGATTCCATAAGACAACTTCATTGAGCACCCATTTTATGAAATCTTTATCCCTCACTTGACCGTCATTCAAACCAAAAACCCATGAGTATCAAAACGCTTTTAACCCCCATTTTTATTTCCCTCCTTTTTTTGCTTATGGGGTGTAACACCTCTACCAAAAACAAGACCCAACGTCCCAACATCCTGATCGCCATCGCCGACGATCAGTCCTATCCTCATACCGGTATTTACGGTTTTTCGGAGATCGAGACTCCGGCATTTGATTATATCGCCCAAAATGGCGTATTGTTTCACAATGCCTTTGTGGCTGCTCCGCAGTGTAGCCCCTCCAGAGCGGCCATGCTGACCGGAAAAAATATTTGGGAGCTGGAGGAAGCAGGAACCCACGCCAGCAACTTCCCCAAAAAGTTTAAGGTCTTTACAGAAGTACTTGAGGATGAAGGTTATTTTGTCGGATATACCGGAAAACCTTGGGGTCCGGGAAATTGGCAGATCAGCGGAAGAAAACAAAATCCCGCAGGAAAAGCCTTCAACCAACATGTTTTGACCACCCGACCCACACAAGGAATTCACCCCAACGACTATTCAGAGAATTTTAAAGACTTCTATCGACAAAAGGAGGAGGGCAGGCCTTTTGTTTTTTGGTTTGGCGCCTTTGAACCCCACAGGGTCTATGAGTACCAAACGGGAAGCAAAGCGGGAAAAAAAATCGATGCCGTCGAAGTCCCCGGGTTTTTGCCCGACAACGAAGTCGTCAGAAACGATGTCTTGGATTATATTTTGGAGATTGAACATTTTGACCACCACCTTCAACAGATGATTGCTTTTTTGAAAGAAAAAGGAGCGTTGGAAAACACCTTTATAATGGTTACGGCAGACAATGGAATGCCCTTTCCCGCCGCCAAAGCCAATGTTCAAGAATTCGGCACCCATGTCCCTTTGGCCATTTCAATGCCCGAAGGCATCAAGGGCAAGACGGTCGATGAACCGGTTGGTCTGATTGATCTAGCTCCAACACTGATGGATTTGGTGGGACTGCCAAATGCCATGAACACCACCGGAAAAAGTCTTCTACCGGTCTTGACCCAAGAAGACCATCCACCCCACAGGGATTACATTTTGACCGGAAGGGAGCGGCATACCCATGCACGTCCCGACAATATGGGTTATCCGGCAAGGGCAATCAGAACCCAAGACTACCTCTATGTTTACCACTTCAAGCCCGAGCGCTGGCCGGCGGGAGATCCGGTTCCACAAAACCCCGAAAATGACCAAAGAAACAAAGTAGAAGGGTTCAAAGCACTGTACCCCGGTTTCCATGATGTCGATGATTCTCCCTCCAAGCAGGTGGTGATGGAAATGAGGGAACATGACGAAAATCACCAATATTTTGATGTTGCTTTTGCCAAACGACCAGAATTTCAGCTCTACGACATCAAAAGTGACCCCTTTTGTATGAAAGACATTGCTCAAAATCCGAAATACAAAAAAGTGATCCAACAATTGCATCAACGACTCATGGCCGACTTGGAGGCGCAAGGCGATCCAAGGGTTTTCGACAACCCCATTTTTGACAGTTATCCGCGCTATTCTCCTACCCGAAATTTTCCTGGGTTCAATAAAAGCGGAGTTTACAACCCCCAATTTCGAATAAAAAAATAATGCGGGTCGGCTCTATAATCCCACTTTTTTTTATTCTGCTGAGTATTTCCTGCAGTAAAAACACCTATGATAATAAGGATAGTGAGCTAGCTTGTGAAGGGGATTTTTCTACTGCCAATGTTCTGGTCGATATCGACGAGGAAATCTTTAACAACGACTTGTCCGTCAATGCCTACAGCAGATATGCCTGGACTTCAGAGGGATCTGACAGAATTTTGACCGGTAATGGTATTCCCAACCATCAGGTAGGGATTTTTCCCAATCCAAACAATCCCAACGCGATCAGTGAGCAAAATGTCAGCGCACGATTTACCCTTTGTCCAACGATCATTTCTGAGGCTGGTCTGGAGGTCATCGGTCCTGCCTTGGCCATTGCCTATGCGATTAATAGTGTAAAGTTTGATCCAGCTACTGCGGGCAGGTGCGACGATAGTGGAGCCTGTAGTCTGGCTCTTGGTCAGGGAAGATGGAATATTGAAGCCTTGGGCCACAATACTTTTGATTTTGGAGACGACATGAATCATGCCCACGTCCAGCCAAGCGGAGAATACCACTACCATGGAATGCCCGAACTACTCATAGAATTTTTAGGGGACAATAAAGGTATGACCTTGGTGGGTTGGGCATCCGACGGTTTTCCTGTCTATGCTAGGTATGGCTATGCCCAAGCCGATGATGCCACCAGCGAGCTCGTAGCGCTAAAACCCAGTTACAGACTAAAAACACAAGCAGATCCCAATCGCCCTAGTGTTCTGACCGCCTTGATCGGTGGACCCGGACAAGGGACGACCTCACCCAATACTCCCATTCCTATGGGGGCTTTTACCCAAGATTTCGAATACATTTCCGACTTGGGAGATTTGGATCAATGCAACGGAAGATTTGGTGTAACCCCCGAATTTCCAGAAGGAATTTACTACTATGTGGTGACCGATGATTTTCCATTTTTTACCCGTTGTCTAAAGGGAGAAATCAAATAAAATAACTTCGAGAGGGTGTGTCCTTATAAAAAAACCCTCCCATTATGGGAGGGTTTTGCGTAAAAACATCACTTACAAAAAATAAGCCATTTTAAATCCCCATTAACCGGTTTTCTTATGAGGAAAGATGGTTTGGAATAAGTCGGCTGGATTTTCAAATT
>CAZGUB010000180.1:0-3376 GCA_964528935.1 uncultured Flavobacteriaceae bacterium
GATCTTGGCATTTTAATTTAGTTTTTTGACATGGGCGGTTTTTCAACACTTTTGGCCACATACCAGGGTGATACAAATAGAAACCGCAACGGATTATTTCAATCGCAATTGCTCTTTAATATTGTCGGCGTCGCTCTGGTGAACAAGACCGGAATGCGTGAGTTTGAGTTTGCGTTTCTTGGACTTTTTAGTAAGAATGTGGCTTTTGAAAGCGTGCTTTCTTTTTAGTTTACCGGTACCGGTGAGTTTGAAACGTTTTTTGGCACTCGATTTTGTTTTCATTTTAGGCATGGCCTGTATGGTTTTAAATTGACATTACTTTTTTTTTGGGGCGATAAACATGGTCATACGTTTACCTTCCAACTGGGGCATTTGTTCTACTTTTCCAATTTCTTCCAAATCTTGCGCCAATCGAAGGAGCAAAATTTGTCCCTGTTCTTTGAATACGATAGACCGTCCTTTGAAAAAAACGAAAGCCTTGAGTTTTGCGCCGTCATTCAAAAACTTTTCGGCGTGTTTTTTCTTAAACTCATAGTCGTGTTCGTCGGTCTGGGGTCCGAATCGTATTTCTTTGATCACCACCTTGGTGGCTTTGGATTTGAGAGCTTTTTCACGTTTTTTCTGTTCGTACAGAAATTTTTTGTAATCCAATATTTTACACACTGGCGGGGCGGCTTTTGGTGAAATTTCGACCAAGTCTAATTCGAGTTCTTCGGCAATGGTGATCGCATTGGAGAGTTTGTATACCCCAACCGTTACATTGTCCCCAACCAGCCTGACTTCGGGGGCAGTGATTTTTTCGTTGATCCTGTGGGGGTTTTCTTTGAAAACCCTTGCAGGTTTATTCGATCTACGCCTTCGTATTGCTATGGCTTAATTATTTAAATTAAATTCAAATTTAGACACATTGTTCGAAATTTCATCATTGATGAGTTGGACAAAGCTTTCGGCTGTCATCGTTCCCACATCACCCTGACGGTGTTTTCTCACAGAGACGTTTCCGTCTTGTGCTTCTTTTTCTCCCAAGATCAACATATAGGGCACCTTGCTCATTTCGGCTTCTCGGATTTTTTTTCCGATGGTTTCACTTCGGTTGTCTAAGGAGGCGCGAATTTCGTTATTTTCGAGGAATTTTAAAACTTTTTGGGCGTATTTTTCGTGTTTTTCGCTCACACTCAACAAGTTCACTTGGGTGGGTGCCAGCCAAAGGGGGAAATTTCCAGCGGTATGTTCGAGCAATATGGCGACAAAACGCTCCAAGCTACCGAAAGGAGCCCTGTGGATCATGATGGGTCGGTGGAGCTCGTTGTCACTGCCTTTGTAGCTGAGGTCGAAGCGTTCGGGAAGGTTGTAATCGACCTGTATGGTACCGAGTTGCCATTTTCTTCCCAAGGCATCTTTTACCATAAAATCCAGTTTGGGCCCGTAGAAGGCGGCTTCTCCTGTTTCTACTACATAATTGAGGCCTTTTTCCTGAGCGGCATCGATGATGGCTTGCTCTGCTTTTTCCCAGTTGCCGGTATCACCAATGTATTTTTCGGGTTTTTGTAGGTCACGAATGGAAACCTGTGCCTGAAAATCATCAAATCCCAAAGATCCAAAAACGTACAACACCAGATCGATGACGTTTTTGAATTCTTGATGGAGTTGCTCGGGGGTGCAGAAGATGTGGGCGTCGTCTTGAGTAAATCCTCTTACGCGAGTAAGTCCATGGAGTTCGCCGCTTTGTTCATAGCGGTAGACGGTTCCAAATTCGGCATAGCGTTTGGGCAATTCTTTGTAGCTCCATGGCCGGGCGTTATAGATCTCACAATGGTGGGGACAATTCATGGGTTTGAGCAGGAAGGTTTCTCCTTCGGCCGGGGTCTCAATGGGTTGGAAACTGTCTTCGCCATATTTTTCGTAGTGACCGGAGGTTATGTAGAGTTCTTTGTTTCCGATATGTGGCGAGATTACTTCTTCGTATCCTGCTTTTTTTTGAGCCGTTTTGAGAAAATCTTCCAGACGACCCCTTAGTGCAGCCCCTTTGGGAAGCCACAGAGGGAGTCCTTGCCCTACTTTTTGGGAAAAAGTAAACAGCTCGAGTTCTTTACCCAGTTTTCTGTGGTCTCTTTTTTTGGCTTCTTCCAAAAGCTCTAGGTATTCAGAAAGTTCTTTTTGTTTGGGAAAAGAAATACCATAGACTCGGGTGAGTTGTTTGTTTTTTTCGTCTCCCCTCCAGTAGGCTCCTGCAAGGTTGAGGAGTTTTACAGCCTTGATAAAGCCGGTGTGGGGAATGTGTCCTCCACGACAAAGGTCGGTAAAATCGGCATGGTCGCAAAAGGTGATTGTTCCGTCTTCCAGATTTTCGATCAGTTCGATTTTGTAGGGGTTGTTGTCGTTTTGGTAAAATTCCAATGCCTCTTTCTTGGAGACACTCCGCATTTTGAATTCAAATTTTTGACGGGCAAACTCCAAGAACTTTTTTTCTATTTGTGCCAATTCTTTTTCGGTGATGGAGTGGTCTTGAAAATCTACATCGTAGTAAAAACCATTTTCGATGGCAGGACCTATGGTGAGTTTGGCTTCGGGGTATAGCGAAAGGATGGCCTGCGCCAATACGTGGGCCGAGGAATGCCAAAAGGCAGTTTTTCCTTCGGGGTCGTTCCAAGTAAAAAATTTGATATCTCCGTCTTGATGGAGTGGGGTGGCGGCTTCGACTGTTTTTTGATTGAACTGGGCAGAGAGTACATTTCTGGCCAGTCCCTCACTGATGCTTTGGGCGACTTCCAGTACTGTGGTGCCTGCTTCGAAACTTCTAACCGAGGCGTCGGGAAATTTTATTTCTATCATAGAATAAAAATATCAGCGCAAATATAGTTTACTCCTCCCACTGATACAATTTATATGGACTTGGATTTTTTTTCTCCCAATAGGGCTTTGGAAAGGGTTTTGATGCCCCAAAATCCATAAATAACAGCCAGGGAGATGAGCAAAAACCCTACGATTAGCACAGGCCAAAACAAGGGATGCTCTTGATTTTTAAAAGCCTGGTAGACCACTACGGGGGCGGTGAAGCAGAGGAGTATAAAAACCGCCATTCGGATCAGGCCTTTTTTGAATTTCGAGGCGTTCATGAGTGGTGGTTGATGGCTGCTCTGATGCTTTTGTGTTGTGACAGCAGTTGGGCAGCAGTATCGTAATCTATACCCAATTCTTTCATAAGAATTCTACAAGCGCGATCCACCAGCTTGTTGTTTGTCATTTGTATGTCGATCATTTTGTTTCCTTTGACCCTTCCCAATTGTATCATGGTGGTGGTGGTGATCATGTTGAGAATGAGTTTCTGGGCGGTTCCGGCCTTCATTCTGGAACTTCCCGTTACAAATTCGGGACC
>CAZGUB010000181.1:0-3362 GCA_964528935.1 uncultured Flavobacteriaceae bacterium
CACCGGGGTGACCACCATCGTCGATGTGGGTGGTGCCGGATGGAAAAATTTTGAATTGTTCAAATCTCAAGTCATTGACCGCTCCAAAACCCGAGTACTCTCCTTCTTGAACATTGTAGGGGCGGTAATGAGTGGCGGACCCAGAGAACAAAATGTGGAGGATATGAATCCCAAAATGACCGCATTGGTGGCCCAGCAAAACAAAGAACACGTGGTGGGAATCAAGCTGGCGCACTTTATGGGATTCGACTGGAAACCCACCGATTTGGTTACCGAGGCCGGAAGGATGGCCAATATCCCCGTGATGATCGATTTTGGAGGTAGTAATCCCGAGCTTCCCCTAGACGAATTATTACTCGAAAAACTTCGACCCGGCGATATTTTCACCCATACCTATGCCCATGTCAACGGCCGAACTCCCATCGTGGCAGAAAACGGCAAAGTGAGGGATTATGTCTTCCAAGCTCAAAAAAGAGGAATTGTTTTTGACGTAGGACACGGTGGCGGAAGCTTTGTTTTTGAACAAGCAGTTCCCGCACTCAAACAGGGGCTAAAACCTGATGTAATCAGTACCGACCTTCACACCGGAAGCATGAATGGCGGTATGAAAACCCTCAACAATGTCATGTCTAAGTTTTTGAACCTGGGACTCAGCATTCAAGAAATCATCGCCACTACCACCTCCAAGCCCGCAAAGTATCTAAAAAGAAAAGATCTGGGTCATCTGTCTGTAGGAGCCGTGGCCGATGTGGCGGTTCTTAACATCATAAAAGGGGATTTTGGATTTATTGATACACGAGGCAAAAGAATGAAAGGTAAGGAAAAAATAGAGTGTGAATTGACCCTCAGAGAAGGAAATGTGGTCTATGACCTCAACGGATTGGCCAGCGAGGATTGGGACAAATAATCATCAAATCTACAACCATGGTATATCCCATAAATCTAAACTCAACGCTGTGAAAATAGTTTCAAAATATTTTTTTGCGATCTCGGGCTTGATGTTTGTCCTTTCCTTGGGACTGTATTTCTCCGGTAATATTGTCATGACCGGCCCCCCTTTGATCTTATTCTTTTTGACTTTGGCCTTGGGAATGAGAACAACAGAAAATCTCAGAGGCTTTTCTTTTACGGTTTTGATTTTTGCAGCGGTCAGTCTTTCACTCTACTATCCCCAATCCTTTGTTCAGTGGGGTGATTTTCAACTCAAAAAACTCATTGTCCCCCTTTTGCAGATCATCATGTTTGGAATGGGTACGGCCATGAGTTTCAGAGATTTCTACGGAGTAATCAAAATGCCCAAAGGGGTTTTGGTGGGCTTGGTCTGCCAATTCAGCATCATGCCACTCTTGGGATTTAGCTTGGCCACCTTATTCAACTTCCCCGCAGAGATTGCCGCCGGAGTAGTCCTCATCGGTTCTTCACCCAGCGGACTGGCTTCCAATGTAATGGCCTATTTGGCCAAAGCCAACGTAGCTCTGTCAGTAACTTTGACCGCTGTAGCCACTGTAGTAGCTCCTTTTATGACCCCTTTGCTCATGAAATATTTTGCCGGAGCTTTCGTTCCCATCGATTTTTTCGCCATGATGTTGAGCATTGTGAAAATGGTCATTCTTCCGGTCATCCTCGGTTTGGTTTTCAATCACTTTTTTCATGGAAAAACCCAATGGCTGGACAAAGCCATGCCTGTTGTATCCATGAGTGCCATTGCCTTGATCATTGTCATCATTACTGCTGCCGGTAGAGATTCCCTACTGTCTATAGGTATCCTGCTCATCATCGCAGCGATCATTCACAACCTGTTGGGGTATCTATTGGGATACTGGGGCTGTCGATTATTGAAAATGAAAGAACAAGACTGCCGAACCATTGCCCTAGAAGTGGGTATGCAAAATGGTGGATTGGCCTCCGGAATTGCGCTGGAAATGGGAAAAGTCTCTACTGTAGGATTGGCTCCTGCAGTGTTTGGCCCATGGATGAACATCTCCGGATCCTCCCTGGCTACCTGGTGGCGCGACAAGGACCCCAACAAGAAAAAATAAATTTTAAATGCAATACCAATGACTTTCAAAATATTAAAAATCAACGCCTTTTTTCTCTTGTGTTTTTTTGCCCTACACCAAGCAAACGCCCAAAGTCTGAGTGTAGATCAAATGAAATTTTTGACCCATCAATGGGAAGGAGAACGATTTGAAGACGGCCGACCTAAAGTCGCTGCAGGAATTCTCGAACGCATGAAAAAAGTCACCATAGAGGAAGCCTGGGGCGTACTCAGAAACGAAGGCTATCACAACCAGTTTGAAGGGGGTTGGCAACCCCTTCACGACGATGTAACCGTGGTGGGAAGAGCACTAACCGTTCAATACATGCCCAATCGACCCGATGTGGCCGATCAGATTAAACAAAAAGGGCTAAAGTATGGCGAAATTGGCAACACCAACTCCTGGCCCATCGACCGCTTGGTAGAACACGATGTATATGTTGCCGATGGTTTTGGAAAGATTGTCGATGGCACCCTAATTGGCGACAACTTGGGAAATTCCATCTATGCCAAGTCCAAAACCGGTGTGGTATTTAATGCCTCCAGCAGAGACATGGAAGGACTTTCTGAAATCGAAGGTTTCAACGCCTTTGTCAGAGGTTGGCATCCCTCATTTCTGACTGAAGTCATGCTGTTGAGCATCAACGATCCCATTCGTATTGGCGCAGCGACCGTGATGCCTGGCGATGTGGTTTTGGCCAAAAAGGAAGGAGTGATTTTTATCCCAGCCCATCTGGCAGAAAAAGTAGTCGTCACCTCCGAGGTGGTTCGACTTAGGGATTTGTTTGGTATCACCCGATTGAAAGAGGGAAAATATACCCCCGGACAAATCGACAACAAATGGTCAGAAGAAATCGAAAAGGACTTTTCCAGATGGATCAGAGATCACATCGATGAACTGCCAGTCCCCAAAGACCAAATACAAGAATTGATTAAAAAAAGAATGTGGTAACTGTTTAATAATTAAAAATTTTAAAAAAATGAAACACAACGAACAAAGAAGATCCGTATTGAGAAATATTGGAATGGGCGTGGCCGCTCTTTTCGGCATGAGTGCTGTAAAAGCAGCCCCTACAAAAAGCAAAAAACAAGTCGTGGGAGAGATTGTAGAAGATCAAAACATCCCCTTGTTTTCCGGAGCCGTAAGACATGGAAATACGCTCTACATCGCCGGAAAAGGCGCCCATTTTGATGGGGATATTAAAGACCATACCGACCATGTTTTGAAAGAATTGCAAAAAGAGCTGGAAAGAAACGGCTCTTCCATGGAACAGGTTTTGAAAGTCAATGTATATCTGGCAGACCTGGCCGACTATAAAAAAAT
>CAZGUB010000182.1:0-3356 GCA_964528935.1 uncultured Flavobacteriaceae bacterium
TGCAGGAGGTGGGTCAGCGTGCTGCCCAAATGGCACTCAACAACCCCTTGATCGTGACTGATCGAGGTAGCGCAGGGTTGCCGTTTATTGAAGCATTACAAAGAAGCCTTGGAGACGCCGGCGTCGGCTGTCAGGTATTTTCTGACGTTCCACCGAATCCCCGCGACAGCGATATCACGCTGGCGCGTGATCGGTATCTCGAAGGTGGACATGACAGCGTCATTGCCATTGGTGGTGGTAGTGGCATGGACGCCGGCAAAGCGACCGCTTTGACCGCTCACAACGATTACGACATGTGGCAATTCGATTTTAATCGAGACACACCAGAGTTACCTCACCACCATCGATTCCCCCCGTTGATCTGCATCCCGACCACTGCGGGAACCGGCGCCGAAACAGAGAGTACAGCCATGGTCACACACACCGAGCGGGGCATGAAGCTCTGCGTGTGGCATCCGGGGCTCAAGCCCAGTCTCGTACTGTTGGATCCAGAAATTACGGTGGGTCTGCCGTCATCTCTCACTGCTTGGACCGGCATCGACGCGCTGGTGCATGCCATTGAGGCCTATTGCGTGCCGGATTTTCACCCCATGTGTGATGGCATCGCGCTCGAGGCGCTCGAACTGATTGCGCGCTATCTGCCGGTTGCCGTGAGTGAGCCGGGTAATCTGACTGCGCGAGGCGGCATGCAGATCGGCGCCTGTTTGGCGGGTGTGGCTTTTCTAAAGGGGTTGGGTTTGGTGCATGCGATCAGTCATATGGTGGGTGCCGAATATGACACCCACCACGGGTTGACCAATGCGATTGCACTCCCGGCGGTGCTCCGATTTAACGCGTCGGTCATTGCAGGTGAGGTGGGCGGGATGTGCCGTGCTATGCATCTCGACGGCACTGATTTTGATACTTTTTATGGCGCAGTCTGCGAATTGCTCGACACACTAGATATCCCGCGATCGCTCTCGGAAATCGGTGTGCCCATAGAGGCCGCTGCAGGACTTGCGGAAAGGGCGCATCAAGATACTGCCGCATCGACGAATCCGCGGTCGGCGAATATTGCGGAGCTCGAGGAATTGATCGTCGAGGCTATCACGTCAGGCCGATAGAGAGATTCAATCTCAGATTTCAACGTCAGGCCAGCATTTGGACCAAGAGCAGAGGCGTCTGTGCAACGGCGGTTGATATCGATAAAGTGGAGCTTGCCGCTTTAGGGAGAAGTGACCGTGGACGAAGTTTCGAGTTTTGAGGATGAGGCGCAGGCTTACGCCGAGATTGACGCCATGGGATATCATGCCATGGCCTTTGATTTTCCTGCCGAGGACAACGATTTCCACTGGCATGATTTTGATTCGGTAGTGTATGTGACCGGCGGCGAGATTACCTTGTCACGTGAGGGTGGTGAATCGATTACCTGTCAGCGCGGCGCAAAGATTGTGGCTACTGCCGGTGTGGTTCATCGCGAGCAGTCACCTGGATACAGCGCCATTATCGGTTTCTCGGTTGCGCCGGAGTCCATAACCCAGCCCGTCAATAAGCCGCTGCCGGTAACTCTATAGGACTGAGTCAGTTTCGCACACTGTGGTGAGTTGATTCTGATCGTAGGCCTCCGGGCCGGCATAGTTGATGGGTTGGACAGCCGTATTGAGTTGTCTACGGCTCGGTAGCTAGTTCGGCGCTTGCTAAGCGCTGTCGCTCGCCGCCCAACGGATAGCATTTTCCAATAACCGTCGATACTGTGCAGAAGCGTAGGTTGCGGGCCCGTCGCCCGGTTGCAAGTAGGCAATGCGGCTGCTCTCGTGCTCTTTGGTCCAGCCAATGAGAGGCGATCCCTGAGGGTGCGGCCAGTTGTCGTTGCAAAACATCTTGCCCGTTACCGCGTGATGCGCTGAATAAAAGTGCTCGCGGTCAAAAGTATAGTCACTGCTCAACAGGGGGTGGATATCGCCCTCGAAAATTTCACACAGGTACAGTTCGTCCGTGAGGGAGAAAGTCTCATCGAGGTCAGCCGTGATGGGGTGAGTTTGATCGAGCACGTTGACCGTGTGCGCTACGTCATGTCGATATCCCGAGTCCAGAACAGCCTCGTCTCTGCACTCAGCGGGCGCATAGAAAAAGCGCCCGCCAATGACTTCGCCGTACTCGGGCCATAGCGGCCAGCCGGCAATCGCATGATGGAGAAAAACCATCCCCTTGCCAGCTGATAGCAATTTCATAAAGCCGGTTTTGAGTGCCTCTGACGGTGCGATAAAGCCGGGCGGCTGGGTGCTGAAATCGATGCCGGGCATGTCGTAAAAGACCAAGACGTCCCAAGGTGCGGCAGCTTCAGGGTTCAGAAAAGTTTGCGTTGCCGGTTGCTCTACAAAGGTATGGCGTATGCCCTCAAAGGACTCAAACATCGCGGCAAAGGCATCCCGTTCGTAGGGGTGGCCTTTAACGGAGACTAAAACGTTAAGTGGACTGTGATAGTCGATGATACCCAAACCGGTTACCTCGCTCTGCCAGCCGAGGAGCATAGCGGGCTGGCCGGGATGCCACCAGTGGTCTTGATGCGGCGCTGAAGCCCGCTAAGGCGAGTTGCCAGCGACCTCGGCGATCATTCGGTGGTAGTGCTGCACCGCGGGCTCGTTTTTGCCGATGAGAAAGCTCTCGTTGGCGCCCGAGCGAAGTGCCCCCTGAACCGTCGCCACCAGCGCGTAGTCCTCGTCGCGAACAGCCTGCAAGGTCATCTGACTGAAGGTTTCAACCGCACTGGTTTCCTCGTCGGTCTCAGGCGCCGTAGCACTTAAGATAAGCTGTCGCGTGACGGTGGTGGTACTGGTTTCGCCGGGGTAGATAAACCCAACCAGACATTGCCCGCCCAAAATGGCGGAGATCGACAGGTTGGGGAATACCGAATGCACCACCCGAATGAATGACTCAGGGTGTTCCCAGCGTTCAGGCGGGGAATCGTTCAGCTCGTCGATGTTCTTTCGCGCGAAGACCATGCGTTGATGGGCGCCCCAGGTATCATGCACCAAGAGGTTGCCCACCGTATGGGGCCCCACCGTTTTGCCGTGGACGCTGTCGTGGTGGTACACCTCCAGATAACCGTCTAGCGTGGCTTTCCAGCCGGAGCCGTCGAGAAAGCGCTCCGTATAAAGATGCCAGTCGGCTAGCTGCTGATCCGCCAGTTTTTCCGCGAATTCACCCAGCCAGTCATCGATGTCGAAGGACATGCCCGGTGTCAAAGAGACAAAGATCACGCCTGAGCGCTCCTCGCAGCAGAGTTCCGTCAGCCCCATCGTCGCGCGGTCGACCTCACCAAAACTCTCCTCACCATAAACGCCGATCAACTCGCCCTGATTGCTGTAGGTCCAGGC
>CAZGUB010000183.1:0-3352 GCA_964528935.1 uncultured Flavobacteriaceae bacterium
CGATTTGCTTGGTCGTGACTACAGCCTTGACTTTTTCCATGGTGTTGTTCAGGTTGGCACGAACAATCACTTGTTCCTCCTCCAATTTGGGATAGTCGATAATGGTTTTGAGCATAAACCGGTCTACCTGTGCTTCGGGCAGCGGATAAGTTCCTTCTTGTTCTACGGGATTTTGAGTGGCCATTACCAAAAATGGAGCGGGTAGTTTGAAAGTGGAGTCTCCTATGGTCACTTGTTTTTCTTGCATGGCCTCCAGCAAGGCAGATTGTACCTTGGCAGGTGCCCGATTGATCTCATCTGCCAGGACAAAGTTGGCAAAAATGGGTCCTTTTTTGATGGTAAAATCATTTTCCTTGATGTTGTAGATCATGGTTCCGATGACATCGGCTGGGAGCAGATCGGGGGTAAACTGAATCCGACTAAAAACCCCTTTCACAGCCTGACTCAATGTGTTGATAGCCAATGTCTTGGCCAACCCCGGAACGCCCTCCAGTAAAATGTGACCTCGACCCAATAATCCGATGAGCAAACGCTCTACCATTTGTTTTTGACCTATAATGACCTTGTTAATCTCCATGGTGAGCAGATCTACAAATGCACTTTCTTTTTCTATCTTTTCATTGATTGCTTTAATGTCAACCGTCTTTTTCATTATTTCTTCCATAGTGGCGTATCTATTAAAACCTTATTGATGGGGTGCAAAATTGAAAATTATTTTTTGGATGGTTTGTTAATAATTGGTTAAAAATGGGGGCTTCAAGCTCTGAGGAACCCCAAATTTAGTTCCTAATTTAGAAGTCCGAATTTATAATAATTTCAAGAGATGACAAAAGTCTTGGACGGAAAAGTAGCTCTAATTACAGGGGCTAGTAGCGGCATCGGATGGGGTATCGCAGAGCAGTTCTCTGCTGCAGGAGCACATTTGATTTTGTGTGGTCGAAGGAAAGATCGATTGGAAAAGCTGCGGTCTCAGTTGCAAACCCCCTGTCAACTTTTGGTTTTCGATGTAGGAAATAAGGCAGCGGTTTTTGATAAGATAAAATCCCTTCCCAAGGCCTTTGGCCAGATCGATATATTAATCAACAACGCAGGAAATGCGCATGGTCTCAATCCCGTACATTTGGCAAGCTTGGAAGATTGGGACGCCATGATCGACAGCAATATCAGAGGGCTAATGTACGTGACCAAGGCGGTATTGCCTACCATGGTCTCCCGAAAAAAAGGGCACATCATCAATGTGGGATCTATCGCCGGAAAAGAGGTCTATCCCGGTGGCAGCGTCTACTGCAGCAGCAAGTTTGCCGTAGATGCTTTTACCCAAGGCTTGCGTATGGATTTGAATGCCTTGGAGATCAAAGTAGGTGCCATTCATCCCGGGATGGTTAACACCGAGTTTTCCGAGGTACGCTTCAAAGGAGACAAAATCAAGGCCGCCCAAGTCTACAAAGGTCTTACCCCACTCTTAGCAAAAGATATAGCCGATGTGGTTTACTTTATGGTCGCCGCACCGGATCATGTCAACATAGCCGATGTTTTGGTACTGCCCAAGGCACAAGCCAATGCCTACATGAATCACAGAACAATCTGATTCCATACCCCTGAGGGAATATCAAGAAAGATTTTACCAGTTTGACCATCAAATGAAATATTTTCTAGCACTTCTTGTTTTGCTCTCACATTCTGTGGGTATAGCCCAGTTTGAAGATCACGCACCCCAGACATTTCCTTTTCTGAAAGGCCTCAAAAAAATGACCGATCAGGAGATGATCAATATGGATGACACCCTGTCCATCTCCTCCGTTCCTGTTTTTAAAGAAAGTGGTGAGAAAATTTCTGAAAATGATCCCATACTGAGAGATGATGAAACGTTTAATAATTTTTGGCCCACTTTCTACAGCGACAAAAAAGGCAATTCCAAAGCGATGGTTTTGATAAAAATGACTGAAAAGGACAAGGATATGATGGCAAGGCTCTCCAAAGAAATGGGTGAGATCAACCAACAGATGGTGGGAAAACCCCTTCCGGAATTTGAAGGAAAAACCCTCTCTGGTCTATCGGTCTCCAACGAAAGTTTGAAAGGAAAAACGGTTGTCTTCAACTTTTGGTTTGTAAACTGTAAACCCTGTATAGAAGAAATTCCCCGACTAAATGAATTGGTTAAAAAATATCAAAACCATCCCGACATTGTTTTCCTCTCGGTTACGTTTGACAAAGACAAAAAAGTAAAAAATCTTTTGAAAAAACAACCCTTTTTGTACGAACACATTACCCTCAAGGCCATGGCAGTACCCTCATTGGGCTGTTGAATGTTTCAATTTTTCCAACCCATATGCTCATCGCTCCCGATGGAATTGTAGAAATGAGGGACGTGGGAGAACACGCCATCGACCTGATAGATTCGTTTCTCAACAACTTGGAGTAGTTTGTTGGGAGGGATACTCACCGGTTGTTCCCCCGGCTCAGATCACTCCCACCCTTCGGGATACAAAAAATGGTTGTAGGGAAAACGGGTAACATGAATTTTTCTGGTTTCTGCATAAACCCTTTTTCTAAAAGCCTCTAGGTTTTCTTTGTTAAGGGCAGAAATAAAAAGTGCCCTATCATTGACCCGATGCATCCAGGTTTTTTTCCATTCATCTAGGCTGTAGTGTTTTGAGGTCCGCTCTGCCACCAAATCGGTATCATCCCAAGGTTCCGGTTGGTAAGCATCAATTTTATTGAATACCATCAGGGTGGGTTTGTCCACACTCTTGATTTCGCCAAGTATCTGATTGACCGACTCGATGTGTTCTTCAAAATTGGGATGGGAAATGTCTACCACATGCAGGAGCAAATCTGCCTCTTGGACTTCATCCAAGGTGCTTTTAAAAGACTCGACCAATTGGGTGGGCAACTTGCGAATAAAGCCCACCGTATCACTCATCAAAAACGGCAAATTGCCAATTACCACTTTTCGAACGGTGGTGTCGAGGGTCGCAAAAAGTTTGTTTTCAGCAAAAACTTCACTTTTGGCAATCACATTCATCAAGGTCGATTTGCCTACATTGGTGTATCCTACCAGTGCCACTCTGACCAAGGCTCCGCGATTGCCCCTTTGGGTCGCCATTTGTTTGTCGATGGTGGTGAGTTTTTTCTTTAAGAGGGAAATTTTATCCCGAACAATTCGGCGGTCGGTTTCAATTTCTGTCTCCCCGGGACCGCGCATGCCGATACCTCCTCGTTGACGCTCCAAGTGGGTCCAAAGACCTTTAAGTCTGGGTAACAGGTATTCGTACTGGGCCAATTCTACTTGAGTACGGGCATAGCTGGTTTGGGCACGCTGGGCAAAAATATCCAGTATCAATCCGGTGCG
>CAZGUB010000184.1:0-3340 GCA_964528935.1 uncultured Flavobacteriaceae bacterium
ACTTGTTGATTATCAGTATATATACAACCCTCCTTCGAGGACAGGTGGGACCACCCTAAGAAACCCTAACTACTTGTAATAGAGCAAGTTAGGGTTCTTTTTTTTCCAAAAAAGGGGTTTGGGTATCACTATGGGTATCAATAATAAGGGTTTAGATTATTGATTTTCAGGAGAAAAGAAATGAGTTTGGGTCCTTTTTGGACTCGAACCAACCAAACCAAATTAATTTTAAGGTTTCTGTCCCATTTGGGACAGGTTTTATTAATACAAAAAACCTTTTGTTTAAAAAGTGTACCCAAATAGGAGAAACTACTGGAAGAGTTTGTGATAAGTTGGGGAGGAGTTTTGTGGGATATGATTTGAAGGGATATTATTAATTGTTCTCACCTTATTATATAAAATTGTATTCTAATTGATTTTTTATTAATATTACACATAACACTCATACAATGTAATTATGGCAAGAGACTATACTAAATATCAGGTAAAAGGTTTAGGAGAAAATCTAAACAAAAGACAATTAGCTTTCGAAATTGTAAAAGATTATGTAGATAAAAACAATCCTTCATATGATGAACTCACCTCTGTTTTTAAGGATGATGTTCAAGGAAACAAGGGATTTATAAGTAAGTTAGCTAACGTAAAAGACCCCAAACGATTTAATGTCAAAATGCCTTTAAAAATAAAATTTGGTGTTGAAGTAGTGGTTTCTAACCAGTGGGGATCTAAAAACATTGATGCCCTTTTAAATTTAGCTAAACACTTAAACTATACCATAACTGTGGAAAACAAAGAAGTTGATAAAAAACCTGATGAAGAAACCAGTTCACATAGTTCAAAAAGTAATGATGCCGATTTAAACAGTTATACTTTAATTAGAGCTTATACAACCGAAAACACCAATGAAGATTTACAATTAAATAAATGTATTGTTTTTGAAAACCATGGTGAATTTGCATTATGTTTTTCATTATCTAGTGATGGTGATGGAGTTATCGATTCTTGGCATTTTTTTGACACAAAAAGTAACGTTTATGGACAAGCGTCTTCTCCTTGGGGCTTTGAAGAGTTTACAGACGAGGATGAGGAGTGGACAGATCACGAGTCAATAGAGGATTTAGGATATGACTCCAATGAAATAGCACTAAAATTGGATAAAATAAGAATTGATTTTGTAGAAAAATACTTAAATGAAAAATCCAAGGACGATTTATTAAACAGTGCTGCTGTTTCATCGAACGTCAGAAACCTCTTTAATGAAGATACCAATTCGATGAGTGATGAAATTGTAGTTTTTGAAAGTGGTGACAAAAGTTTACTCCCAGAGTTGTGGACCTACTTGTAAATTTATGAATAAATATAAGGGTCGAATTATTGAGATTTTTGAAAACTACCCTGTAGACCCTGAAAACGAAAAACCAGGTATAAGGTGGGCTTTTAAACCAATAAAAAAGGAAACTAAATTTTTAATTCTTGGGGTCAACCCTTCAAATTCGTTGAAATTGGTAAACTCTGTTATTAAAAAATCTGCCGATAGATGGTTTACAGGAAAATTTAAAACACAATTAGAATATGATTTATTTCTAGCCAATAAAGAAAATGAAGAACAGATCACTCTACTTAAAGAACTGGCACATGTACACCATCCACATTTTATTAAACATAAAAAATTCATATCCTTTTTAAAAGATATTGAAGAAAATAATTATCAATTCTTTGACCTTTTCCCTGTCTGGGGAATAAAACAAAAAGATTTTATTTCAGAATTAGATGTTGATGAGAAGGTAAAATCTATCGAAGCTTTTATAAATTTGATAGACAGACATTCAAACCTTAAGGGCCTATATTTTTTCAATACAGGAGCGGCAGAATTTTTTATGAAAGAGAATAAGGTCAACTGGGATTTCCCGCACAAAAGAGTTAATGTTAGAAAAGAAAAAGGAGGTGAAAGAATTTCTATAGTTAAAAAAGGGAAAATTAAACTAAATAGCAGAAATATTGATGTTCATTGCTTTGGAATTGGAGGACGTTTTGGACCTGCGGAACTTGAAGAGTTAGCATATGAATGGAATAAGCATCTATCCTATTAGATTTTGTAAAGTCCTTGTTTCACCCCACTGATTATCAATTTTTCTGAATTGTTTTGTTTCTGATGTTGAAAGTTTTGAAGGGCCTTCAGCCAACCTATATATAATTTCATCATCACTTACCAAATCCACATAGTGCTTTGTGTTAGATTTTGTTTTGATAATTTCACTAAAATCTGCTTGTCTCCAACGTGTTTTACCATTTTTAGAAATCCAGTTCGACTGCATTGAAAAAACTTGATCTCCACTTTTGTACTTCTTTATTTCCAAAAGAAACTGAAAGATCTTAATTATATCCTTAAGGTTTTCATTTTCTGTTGACGGTTTTATCTCTTCAATTTTAAAGGTTGAAGGGAGCGTATTTAAAATCTCAGAATCGAAAAAGTTTAGATTAATTTTATTTTTATTTATGAAAGAGGATATTCTTGAGTTAAATTCTATTTTTTCCTCTAAAGATTTAAACAAGGACACTTGATCGGTCTTGGTTTTACTAAATTCAATGATGGAAAGAATATGTAAAACAACTTCAGATGGAAACTGATAAAGGAATTCATCGTCAACAATAAAAATCTTATTGAAATTATCGTAATACTTAGTTTCAATAGAGGTTAATTCATTTTCTATCTTGTCAAGATATTTATAATCTTTTTGTTCAGTATAGATGTCTAATAATTTTATGAGCTGAATAAAATCTGCATTCATACTTTCTTTAAAATGCACAAGAATGGTATTCAAATCATCTAAATCAACATGATGTTTATTAATTAAATTCCTTAGTGAGTCCACTAAATGAACAGCATTAGAAAAAGACTTCTTAAGAGACTTACTATACTTAGTTGCCATACATCAGTATTTTGTTCACCAAATTTAAAATTAATTTACTTTCCATAGGTTGAAAAAACCACCCCCGATATAAAAACCACTCCGACTAGGATTTAGGAAAAAAGTTTTTTCTCAGTTACAAGAAACCTCATCATTGAAACAGACTGTTAAATCAATAATATTTCCCCCTTTACTGTAAAAATTAATACCAACATTGGTTAAAGTCCAAACCGGACTCGAACCAACCCTTACTCTAAAAAGTGGTATCTGCAGATACACTTTTTTGATACCCAAAAGGTATCAATATGGTACCCTAAGGGTATCACTAAAAAACACAACTCGTTGATTATCAATATTTTAACAAGTTGGTTCGGGTCCAGGTGGGACCACCAACAAAAAACCTCAACTTGTTGATTTACAACTTGTTGAGG
>CAZGUB010000185.1:0-3332 GCA_964528935.1 uncultured Flavobacteriaceae bacterium
GGATCATCTTGGGACGGGCAGTATCCATCACGTCAGATTGCAACAGTAGGTTGATGGCCAAAACAACTTCTTGGACCGCAGTATCTTGAATTCCGGAAACCATCACCCCTTTGGATCCGGCCTTTAGGAGCCGGGCAACCGCTTGATCTACGGCCTTACTCACTTGGGGGCTCAGATCTACAGCGGCAGAAGAACCGCCAAGCTTTGCGTAGATCTGGGCGATAATCTTTTTCTGTGTTACAGGATCAACCGCAATTCTGGTATCAGCTTTGGCACCGGAAAGGGTCATGTTGGATTCGAATTGGACATGCCATGACATCTTGGCCTTGCCGTGATTTTTGTGAGGAATACGACCTTTGGAATAACTACTGTCGTAACCTCCACCTTGCCAATCTCCCAAAATATCTGCACCTACGGAAACGATGGTTTCGGCTTTTGAAAAGTCGTAATCGGCCAAAGCCCGAACGCCATAAACTTTTTCAAAAGCGTCTAAGGCAGCACTAGATGAGATCGTATCGTAGACCACATGCCTGATATTGGGATACCGGGCGATGAACTTTTCGATAATATTTTGGGTGGTGGGACTGGCGAAAGTTTGGGTAAGCAAAACAATGGGCTTGTTGGAAACAGCCATGGCTTTGAGTTTTGCCTCGAGCTGATTGTAAAAAGAATCCCAACTCACATCTTCTCCACCCACTTTGGGCCCCTGCAATCGGCGAATATCGTACATGGAGAGTACCGAGGCGTGAACGCGCGCATTGGCATTACCCAGAGTAGGGGCATCACTGTTGTTTTCAATTTTGATGGGTCTCCCCTCTCTGGTTTTTACCAATACACTCCTAAAGTCAAAACCATCTGCTATGGCAGTGGCGTAATAATTGGCTATTCCGGGTACAATTTGTTCCGGTTGCACCACGTAGGGTACAGATTTTATCACGGGCCCCTCACAAGCCGCCAGTGTGGCTGCTGCAGTACTAAATCCTACATATTTGAGGAAATCCCTGCGGTTGGTGTTGGACGACCCCATGGTCTTTTCATCTCCCAAAAATTCGTTTACAGGAATTTGATCTACAAACTCATTTTGTTCCAGCTTCTGAACCACCTCGTTGTTTTTGTCGAGCTGATCTACGCTTTTCCAATAAACTTTTTTAGACGACATATGTGTTTTAAATACCTATATTAATAATGACACTTTCCACATTCCAGTCCACCCATCTGGGCGACGGTCAATTTTTCTACACCGTATTTTTTGGACAATTGCTCGTGAATTTTCGTGTAATACTCATTGTCTTCGACCTTCACGTTGGTTTCTCTGTGACAATTGATACACCATCCCATGGTCAATGGAGCATGCTGGTACATCACTTCCATTTCCTCTACAGGACCATGACATTTCTGACACGCAATCCCTCCCGCCTGAACATGCTGTGCGTGATTGAAATACACAAAATCGGGCAAATTGTGGATTCTCACCCATTTCACAGGTTGGGTCTCGCCGGTATAAGCTTGGTTATCTTCGTCCCAACCAACGGCCTTGTACAATTTCTTGATTTCTTTGGTGTAAAATTCTTTGGTGTAGCCATTTTCCAAATCTTCTTCTCCGTTGTATTCAGCAATATTTTTGTGACAATTCATACATACGTTGAGAGAGGGTATTCCGGAATGCTTGGAAACCCTAGCCGAGGAATGACAATATTTACATTCTATCTGATTGGCGCCGGCATGAATTTTGTGCGAGTAGTGGATGGGCTGGACCGGCATGTAGCCTTGATCGATACCCACTTGCATGAGGTAACCATAAACGAAATAAGCACTACTAAGCAAAAAGCCTACCACCATTAAAAAGATCAGAAATTGGTTTTTGACCAATACTTGCCACAAAGGAGGATGTTTTTCCTTGGCTGGCGGGGCAATGTCCACACCACTGGCCAAGGCAATGCGTTTTAATGTTTTTTGGACCAAGAAAAGCATGACCACCAGTAGTAGGAATACCAGCGATAAAGCCGCGAGAATCAGGTCGGTATTGAGTGCCGAATCAGAGCCTGAGGCAACTGCTTGCTGAGCAGATGCTGTCGCCACGGGAGCAGGGGGGATATAGTCTGTATAGGCCAGAATGTTGTCAATGTCAGCATTGGACAGTTGCGGAAAAGCATTCATGGCGACCTTGTTGTATTCTTCCCATACAGCGACTGCCTGCGGGTCTTCGGCTTTGATCATGGCAGCACTGTTTTTGATCCAGCTGTACAACCATTCTCGATCGTACTTTGCCGAAACTCCTTTCAGGGCCGGGCCAACAGCTTTTTTATTCAACTTGTGACAAGCCGCACAATTGGCATTGAACAATTTTTTTCCTGCCTCGACATCGGCTTCCTGTGAAAAAACCGAGCTAAATGACAACGCAAAGGTGATTAGAATAAAAAAGCCAAAACGGCTAACCAGAGCGGAGGGGTGATTTTTTGTTTTCAAATTGGTATAGAGAAACGTCAATATAACTTTTCTAAAATCCTCACAAATTTACGGTATAGAGTTGTGATCTTAAAACCTACTATTTAACATTTTTGTAATTTATATTTATTCTAAATAACTGTTTAATTTAATGGTCAATTATTGGTTTTATGTTTTCTTTTTTTTGTTTTTTTGTAGCATGAAATTTCCCTATAAAAAACAGCTGTTTATCTCGATTTTATTGCTCTCAAGCAGCCTAGCCCTGTGGGGTCAAAAAGGGGAAGTGATGATTGAACAAGATTCTCTCATCTCCCAACTAATGGCCACCAAAAAAGAGATTGACAGCATTGATTACGCTTCAAAGTTTTTTACGGTTCAATTGTTTTACGGAGATAACAAAACCGCCGAGGAGTTGTACGAAAAAATTCAAACCGAATATCCGGAATGGGAAGTCGATCTGAGTTTTGAAACTCCAAACTACAAGGTACAAGTAGGTCGGTATAAGGACTACTACTTTGGTCTAAACCAACTGCAGGAAATCAAAAAGATATTTCCTGCCGCTTTTTTGCTGGAGATAAAAAATTAGAGTTTCTTTTTTACGGCTACTTCTTGGAAGCATTCCAACACATCTCCTTCTTTGATGTCGTTATAATTTTTGATCTGAAGACCGCAATCGTATCCTTTGGCGACCTCTTTGACATCGTCCTTAAAACGTTTTAGAGAACTGAGGTTGCCCGAGTAAACAACCACTCCCTCACGAATGAGTCGAATTCCGGAATTGCGGAATATTTTTCCACTGGTGACCATACAACCGGCGATGGTACCCACTTTGGATACACTCTTTCCCTACACGACGCTCTTCCGAGATCGGAAGAGCGTCGTGTAGG
>CAZGUB010000186.1:0-3303 GCA_964528935.1 uncultured Flavobacteriaceae bacterium
GTCAATGACTTGGTTGTATCCTTCGTTGTTGGTGATCAATCCCATGTTATAATTACCGGAGATACCATCGACTTGAGTGTTGGCATCGTCGATCATTTCGAGTTTTTCTTTGGGGATGATGATATCACCCAAGCTAAAGGATAGTCCTCCTTTGAAGGCAAATCCATAGCCCATGTCCTTGATCTGATCCAAGAATTCGGCAGTCTCGGGTACACTGGTTACCTTCAGGATTTTTCCAATGATTTCTCTCAAGTTCTTTTTGGTAAGTACCTCGTTGAAATACCCAGCATTTTCGGGTACTACCTCGTTGAACAATACACGTCCTACTGTAGATTCTATGATCTGATAAACCAGCTCTCCTGATGCGTTAAAGTCTTTGGCCCTGATTTTGATCATGGCGTTGAGATCTACACGCTTTTCGTTGTAAGCGATGTGTACTTCTTCTACAGAATAGAAGGTAAGCCCCTCTCCTTTCACAGGCGCTTCGGGTGTTGATTTTCTGGCTTTGGTCATGTAGTACAACCCCAAGACCATGTCTTGTGAAGGAACGGTGATGGGAGAACCATTGGCAGGATTGAGGATGTTGTGGGAAGCCAGCATCAAAAGCTGTGCTTCTAAAATGGCTTCGGGCCCGAGGGGCAAGTGAACGGCCATCTGGTCGCCGTCAAAGTCGGCATTGAAAGCCGTACAGACCAGCGGGTGCAGTTGGATGGCTTTTCCCTCAATCAATTTGGGCTGGAAAGCTTGGATTCCCAAGCGGTGTAAAGTGGGAGCCCTGTTTAGTAGAACGGGGTGGCCCTTCAATACATTTTCCAAAATGTCCCAAACAACAGGCTCTTTGCGATCGATGATTTTTTTGGCCGACTTAACGGTCTTTACGATTCCTCTTTCGATGAGTTTTCTGATGATGAATGGTTTGTACAGCTCTGCTGCCATTCCTTTAGGTAAACCGCATTCAAAAAGTTTCAGTTCAGGGCCTACCACAACAACAGATCGCGCAGAGTAGTCCACTCTTTTTCCCAAAAGGTTTTGACGGAAACGTCCTTGCTTTCCTTTTAGGGAATCGGATAGTGACTTCAAGGGTCGGTTGGATTCGGTCTTTACGGCCGAGGATTTTCGGGTGTTGTCGAACAGGGAGTCCACCGATTCTTGAAGCATTCTTTTTTCGTTTCTCAAAATCACTTCGGGGGCTTTGATTTCTACCAAACGCTTCAATCGGTTATTTCTGATGATAACCCTTCTGTAGAGGTCATTCAGGTCGGAGGTAGCAAAACGCCCGCCGTCCAAGGGAACCAAAGGTCTCAACTCGGGAGGAATAACAGGAATGACCTTCATGATCATCCATTCGGGCAGGTTTTCGCGGGTTTCGTTAGCTTCTTTGAAGGCTTCGACCACTTGCAACCTTTTGAGTGCTTCTGTTTTTCTTTGTTTTGAAGTTTCGTTATTGGCTTTGTGACGCAATTCGTAAGATAGGGCTTCCAAGTCAATTCTGGACAGCAGCTCGATGAGACATTGGGCTCCCATTTTAGCGATAAACTTCTCGGGATCGGTGTCTTCCAAAAACTGATTTTCGGGAGGAAGCTGTTCCATGACGTTGAGGTATTCTTCCTCGGTCAGGAAGTCCATTTTTTGTATGGGTTCTCCCTCTTCATTTTTGGCATTACCGGGCTGTATGACTACATATCGCTCGTAGTAAATGATCATATCCAATTTCTTGGAGGGCAATCCGAGAAGATAGCCGATTTTGTTGGGTAGGGATCTGAAATACCAGATGTGGGCCACAGGCACCACCAAGTTGATATGGCCTACTCGATCCCTTCTTACTTTTTTCTCGGTAACTTCTACCCCACAACGGTCACAGACAATTCCTTTGTAACGGATGCGTTTGTACTTACCACAAGCACATTCAAAATCTTTTACTGGTCCGAAAATGCGCTCACAGAACAGTCCGTCTCGCTCGGGCTTGTGGGTTCTGTAGTTGATGGTTTCGGGCTTGAGTACCTCCCCTCTGGAGTTGCCCAAGATGACCTCTGGAGAGGACAAACCAATGGTAATTTTATTGAATTTTTTTTGGGTGATGATTTCGCTATTTCTAGGCATAACTCAATAACAATATTATAATTATTCTTCTAATCTAATGTCCAATCCCAAACCTTTCAGTTCGTGCATCAAAACGTTGAAGGATTCGGGTAATCCGGGTTCTGGAAGGGTTTCGCCCTTGACGATGGACTCATAGGTTTTGGCTCGTCCTATGACATCGTCAGATTTTACGGTGAGGATTTCCTGAAGGGTGCTGGAGGCACCATAAGCTTCGAGTGCCCATACTTCCATCTCTCCGAATCGCTGTCCACCAAATTGGGCTTTACCTCCGAGAGGTTGCTGGGTGATCAATGAATAGGGACCAATGGATCTGGAGTGCATTTTGTCATCGACCATATGTCCGAGTTTCAGCATGTAAATCACTCCTACGGTAGCGGGCTGATCGAAGCGCTCTCCGGTTCCACCATCGTAGAGGTAGGTATGGCCATAGCGCGGAATACCGGCTTGGTCGGTCAATTCATTGATTTGGTCAATGCTCGCACCGTCAAAAATAGGTGTGGCGTATTTTTGATCCAAATTTTGTCCGGCCCATCCCAAAACCGTTTCAT
The DNA here is from genome assembly GCA_964528935.1 of uncultured Flavobacteriaceae bacterium. GTDB lineage: Bacteria > Bacteroidota > Bacteroidia > Flavobacteriales > Flavobacteriaceae > UBA8316. The sequence goes on from CAZGUB010000186.1 coordinate 2,649, forward strand.
AAATCTGTCCAATGTTCATTCGGGAAGGTACACCCAGCGGGTTGAGTACGATATCTACGGGGGTTCCATCTTCCAAGAAAGGCATTTCTTCTTCACGAACAATTCGGGCAACAATCCCTTTGTTTCCGTGGCGTCCCGCCATCTTGTCTCCTACTTTTAGTTTGCGTTTTTTGGCAATATATACCTTGGCCAATTTTTTAACTCCAGCAGGCAACTCATCTCCTACGCTGATGGTAAATTTCTCTCTTCTGAGGGCACCTTGAAGATCGTTTTCCTTGATCTTGTAATTATGGATCAGATCGGCAATCAATTTGTTGGTGTCATCAGCGGTAGTCCAAGTACCTTTGGTCAAATGGGTGTAGTCTTCGACGGCAGCCAACATCTTGAGGGTGTATTTCTTTCCTTTAGGTAGAATTTCTTCTCCCAAATCGTTTTGGACACCTTGACAGGTTTTTCCGTTGACAATGGTAAAAAGCTTGTCGACCAAGATATTTTTGAGCTCTTCGAATTTTACCTCGTATTTTTCGTCCAACAACTCCAGCTCTTGCTTGTCTTGATTTCTTTTTCTTTTGTCTTTGACAGATCGAGTAATTAATTTTTTATCGATTACAACGCCATAGAGCGAGGGTGGTGCTTTGAGGGAAGCGTCTTTTAC
>CAZGUB010000187.1:0-3288 GCA_964528935.1 uncultured Flavobacteriaceae bacterium
TAGGTATATAGTTTGAAGGGTAATTTCAAAATCTCGAGGTGTAAAATCAAAGTTCAATATTTGAATAGAGTTGTCTACTAAAACAATAAAACGGTTATACTTTTATAAAGTGTAGCCGTTTTTATTTTATTGACCTATACATTTTATTCAGTCTAATAAATGCCAAGATTTCAATCCCCACAATTATAAGATGAAGAAGCACAATTAAACTAACTCAATATTTCGTAATAAGCATTATTAAATTGTGTTTATCAATGAAGTCTTTCAGAGTAAATCTTATGTTCAATATTTGAATGGAGTTATCTAAAAAGCCAATATCAAGTAAACACTGCGCTTGGTCTATTTTTATGCTTCTAAAATAAGTCAAACGACTTCATTCAAATTTTAAACTATTAATCTAAAATTTTACTAATACTACATATTATTGAGTTAATAGCGGTTTTTGGAATTTTATTGAAACTATAGCCCTACATTCGCACCCATGACATTTTCCAAACTAGAGATTATCTCTCCAATCCTAAAGGCTATTGATGAGCAGGGATACACAACGCCAACGCCAATTCAAACCCAAGCCATACCTATACTTTTAAAGGGCAGTGATTTACTCGGATGCGCTCAAACAGGAACTGGCAAAACAGCTGCATTTTCGATTCCTCTTTTACAACAACTTTTTTTGACCCGTTCAAATAAAAAGAAGAAAGAAAGAAGAGTTCTAAAAGCCCTAATTGTTTCACCAACTAGAGAACTTGCTTTACAGATTTTCGATAATATTACCAATTACTCAAAATATACGGGAATTAAAAGTGTTGTGATTTTTGGCGGTGTTAGTCAACACAAACAAACAAGTGCCCTGAGAAATGGTGTGGATATTTTGGTGGCCACACCTGGACGTCTTCTCGACCTCATTGGTCAAGGCTTTATTCGTCTGAACAACATAGAATATTTTGTGTTGGATGAAGCAGATCAGATGCTTGACATGGGCTTTATTCATGACATAAAAAAAATCATTGCGAAGCTTCCCAAAAAAAGACAGTCTTTGTTTTTTTCAGCAACAATGCCAGAGCCAATAATAGAATTATCCAAACAAATATTGGGCAATCCTAAACGTGTGACTATTGCACCTGAACAGACTACTGCGGAAAAAGTTTCACAGTCTTTGTATTATGTAAGCAAACCTGATAAAGGGGATTTGCTAAAATATGTAATCAATAAAAAAAGAAATGGTTCAATTTTAGTATTCTCTCGAACCAAGCATGGTGCAGATAAAATTGTGAAGTTTTTACAGAAATCAAATATTATGTCGGAAGCCATTCATGGAAACAAATCTCAAAATGCAAGACAAAAGACTTTACACCGTTTTAAACAGAATAAATTTTCTGTACTAGTTGCAACTGATATCGCAGCACGTGGAATTGATGTGAGTAAATTGTCTATGGTTATAAACTATGATTTGCCTAATGTACCGGAAATCTACGTTCATCGTATTGGACGAACAGGCCGTGCACAAGAAATTGGAGAAGCGACAACTTTTTGTTCAAGTGGAGAAAAGGGTTATTTACGAGAGATTCAAAAGTTGATTAATCAAAAAATCCCAGTGATTGATGATCATCCTTTTCACGATCAAAAAGATACCGCTTTACTTGAGGAAAAAAAACACGATAAGGACGGAAATAAATCGAAAAGCACTTCATTTAGACCAAAGACGGCAAAAAAAAGAAGGGAATCCTTAGAAGGGAAGTTTAAAAAGGACTTAACTTATAAATCTAACCTTAAGAAGAGTTTTAAAAGAAAAAAGAGATAATATTTATTACAATGGTAACCTTTTCAAACTTACTCAATAATTAAAATATAGGTTTTGAAGCATGGCAATCCTATTCATTTCCGATTTAGATCGACCATGGCCGGTCGATCTCGGTAGCAAGTGATGGCTCCATTTTCATAAAAAAGCTCTGCCACCTGAATGGAACTCCTTCGAGTCTCGTATTTGTCAATGCCTTTATTTTTTGGTATTCTCCCAGGGTGGGTAAAATAGTAGATGTAGGCCCGGTCTCCCACGACCAAAACGTCGGGATGTTGGCCGATCACTTGGTCGTCCTGGTACCTGCCGGGTTGCTTTAGTATGGGATGGGGTTGTTTTTCCCAATTTTGAAGATCGGTAGATCGGTATACTCCGATTCCATCCCAATGATCCACAAACATCCAATAGCTGTCTTTCCACGCCATTACCTTAGGCCCTTCTCCTTTGTTGGCGATCACCTTTTTCCCGCCGTCTTTCCAGCGATACAAATCGGGACTGTCGGCATAATAAATCGACTTTCCGTCTTTTTCATTGTTGTAATACATTCGCCAGCTGCCATCGGGTTTTTGGAAGATGCAGGCATCTATACATTTTTCATTGGCCAAAGGGAGGGTAGATTGATAATTCCAATCCAAGAGGTTATCACTGGTCAGATGAACGATATGCCTTGGGTGGTTCCAATTGGAAAAAGTCCCAGGAACGATAGTCAAATACATGTGATAGGTCTGGCCGTGCTTCAGGACTTCCGGAGCCCAATGGGAGTAGTCCTCGGCACCGTAGTCGATGTTACAAATGCCCCGATATTCCCAAAGTTTTCCATCGGGAGAAGTAGCGATTCCGATTCGGGTACCATGGACCCATGCCACCCCTTGGGTGGCCTCGACATTAGCCCGTCGGTTGGTATAAAACATATACCATAGCGACTCTTTTTCATTCCATACGATACTGGGGTCTGCGGCACCATCGTGAACAGGGTCGCGAAAGACAGGTTTTGGAGCCGGACGCTGCCGATAGAGCTGGGCGATACTTTTTTCATCAGGAGATTTTAACTTTTTCAAATGATCCTCTGAAATTTTGAAAACTGTTCCATGGCGTATCCCCTCGGGTAAATCTATTTTTTCAGAAATATCCTCCCAATCGACGAAGTTTTTGGAAGAAAGGGCTCCAAACGAATGTTCTCGGTAGCGATCAAAATAAACCACCCAATCGGCTCCAACCTTGGTGATGGTCGGGCCCTCCACCCAGTGGCTCGAGATGGATTCAGAAACGGGAACATCCCAGTCGTAGAGATCGTCACTCGTCAGTACATGCAGATTCTTTTGCGCCTCCGGAAATTTGGTCTCATCTTTTATAATCATTACATAATGATCTCCATCGGCAGTAATCGTAGCATCGATGACATTGAAACCAGGATCGAGAAAAAGACGGGTATCGGCAAACTCTTTAAAATCTTTGGTTGGCCATTGTCTTGCAGCAGCGGGAGCTATTGA
>CAZGUB010000188.1:0-3287 GCA_964528935.1 uncultured Flavobacteriaceae bacterium
TAGTCAAAATAGTTCGTGGTCTCTATGTAGCGCTCGAGCGCATCGCCGCTCAGGTTGAGCGTGTGTAGTCCACCCTTGAGTACCCGCAACAACTGTTGCTTGCCGCGATCGCTAAGGGGCGCTAGCGCCACGGCCGCCTCATCTGAAATAGCGGCACCGGGCAGGCCTTCTAGATAATTGTAGTAATTGCAAAAGGGATGGCGGACCAGTCTGTCGCGGCCAAAGTGTTTGGCGTTGAAATACGTGGTGGCGCCCAGGCCGTTGCGCTTGTAAAAACCCTGATCAAAGGCGGTATCAAACCGCTCCAAATTGATCCCAACGTCTTTGAATAATGCTTGTATGGTGGAGCTGGCAGATCGGGGTTCCACCAAAGTTTGCGAGCCGCCGTAAGAAATGAGCCGTTGGCCGTCGATGCTGTGCTCGTTGCGTTTGGCGTGGCCTCCGAAGTCGTCGTGGTTGTCAAGAATCAGAATCTTGCGGTCGGGCCCAAAGCGTTGCTGATAAAAGTAAGCGGCAGCCAGGCCGCTGAGCCCGGCACCGACGATCACCAAATCATATTTTTCACTGGTTTTTTGAGCGGCGGTGGGGGGCGCGGCGCGCTGCCACGCAAGGTTATGCGCGTGGGTGTTGGCGCCGGGATGGCTTCCTCTTAATCCCGTCAGTGCAGGTGGGTAATAATCGGAGTCGCTGGCGGCAGCCTCAATATAAGGTGCTACGGCCGTTGCACCTAGGGCGATCGCGGAGCCATTGATGAAATTCCTGCGGTTAATGCTAGCCATTTGACACTCCGCACATGACAGATTGATCTTAACCAATCTAGCTGCTCCCGTGCCTTATTACACGTTTAACAGGGACTTTTGGTCTGCGAGATTTCCATATCAAATCACATGCAATAAAAAAGGGGACTGACGCCCCCTTCCTTATTCATTTTGCCTCTCGACTAGAACGACATAGCGAATTCCACGCCATAGGTTCTGGGGTCATTCCAATAACCGCGGGTGGCAATGCCTCCAATTGTCTGGCCGAAGACTTCTCTTTCGTCAGTAAGATTCTTTCCGTAGACGGTAATGCGATAGCGGTCATCAGAGAACATGTAGCTCAGTTGAGCGCTGACATCGTAGATGCTGTCCATGGCACCGATGCCGCCACTGTCCGCCGGTGAAACCGGTTTAGTAGGAACCTGGCTGACTAAGTCAACCTCGATGCTGTCACGGTAGCGATAGGCCAGCACTCCCTGCAAATTACCGGGACCAATTGGCAACGTATAGGTGGTGTTGATACCAAAGGTATTTTCCGGCGTATTCCTTGGCCTTAGGTAGGAATTATCAGTCGGCTCGATCACTGCGCCACCGTCGATATCCGCGATGAAATCCTCATATTTCGCATCGAGGTATCCGTAGTTGGCACGCAACGACCAGCGCTCGGTAATTCGCCAGTTAAGATCAACCTCAAGACCACTAATTTCTTCCGTCGCTGCGTTACGCACAATCGTAGCGACATCTGCTGGACCTCGAGGTACCAAGATGGACTCTTGCTTATCCTCGTAATCGTTGAAGAAGTACGCCGCATTGAGCGTCATGGCGCCATCAAGAAGCGTGCTTTTGAATCCGAGCTCAATGTTTTGTACTGATTCCGGTTCAAACGTCACATCGATATTTTGAAAGTTGGCTTGCCGGCCAAAATATCCACCGCTCTTAAAACCCTCGGCATAGGACGCCCACAACATCGTATCGTCACTCAGTCGGAAACGGAGCGCTGCACTCGGCGTGAACTCGGACCATTTATTGGACTTGTTCCAGGTCGCGTGATCTTTGGGGCGAGTTTCGCCAGCAGCAGGATCCCAGGCTATTGAGCCGTCATCGCCTTCAAAGTCCTTCTCTTCTTCGGTGTACCGGCCACCAAAGGTCAAAGTCCATCGGTCGTTAAAAGCCCAGTCAGCGGAGATAAAAGCCGCGGAGGAATCCGTTTGCTGCCTTTGTCCCTGAGATCTTACCGAGGTGGGGGTATTGTTGTCGGGAAAGAAAAGTCCCCCAGTTACTGCAAAGTAAGTGAAGTGCAGATGTGATACATCCCAGAACTGCTCGTAATCAACCTCAAAGGAATAGAGACCCGCCACAAAATTGAATGGGCCATCAAAATTACTGGTCAGCCGCAATTCGTGGCTTTCCTGATCCCATAGGTTGAAATAGTTCATGTCGAGGAAGTCGGCGGGCGAGGCGTCAAAGGCTTGCATATTCTGCTCATCCATATCTCGCTTGGCGCCAATGTAAGTTAACACCATGTTCCCGAAATCATAATTAGCTGTGACAATCGTGGTGTCGTAATCATTGTCACTAAAGTTCCGCGTATTGGACGAGTTTTGATTCTCGTTATCGGTGGTGTTGGTAACGCATTCGTTAAAGAAGCGGCAGGTATTGTCGGTGCCCACGTTCAAATTTACGTATGCGCCCTGATCGCTCTCATCCTTGGTCTTCTCATAGTGCAGTTTGATGTCGAACTGGTCAGTGGGTCGCCAGTGTGCGGCAAAACCGTAGTTCTGCACATCATCACCACCCACGTCCTCGTTAAGAGTCGTGTTGTAGACGAAGCCGTCAGACTTTACTTGTGCGCCGAAGAGCTTTAGCCCCAGCTTTTCATCAATAATGGGGACATTCACGACACCTTTAACATCCTCCCGACCATACTCATCCAGCGTGACAATGAAATCGCCACCCCATTCCATGGTCACGTCACCTCGAATGATGTTGATCAGGCCGCCGGTGGTATTCTTGCCAAACAAGGTCCCCTGAGGTCCGCGCAAAACTTCAATGCGTTTGACATCGAAGTTTTGCATCAGCACACCGCTAGAGGTACCCAAAAATACGCCGTCCATCATGACGCCAATCGCGGGATCAAGACTCTTGTCGCTATCCTGAGTGCCGATGCCCCTAATCGTAATACTGGCACCGCTACCGATGCCCGGCGATCGACGGATGTAGAGGTTGGGTGAGAAAGTCTGAAGGTCGTCAAGGCGACGCACTGTGGCTTGTCCCAGCTCTGCATCAATGGCTGAAACTGAAACAGCCACATCCTGAAGCGATTCATCGCGGCGGGTCGCGGTGACGATCACTTCTTCAAGTGCAACGCTTTGCGCCCAAGAGGGAATACTTTGGACACTTGCAGCAATGGCTGCCGAACAAGCCATTACAGCCAGACGCTTGTTGGTTTTGAACTTCGTTGTTTGGATCTTGTTTATCATTATGATTTCCTCTCTCATGGTGACTTACTTCTGGTGTTTCTCAAGTTAC
>CAZGUB010000189.1:0-3280 GCA_964528935.1 uncultured Flavobacteriaceae bacterium
CCGGCGACCTCTAGAACCACAATCTAGCGCTCTAACCAGCTGAGCTACAACCACCGTAAAGCGGCACAAATTTATAATTTTTTAATCGAATTTACAGCAAGCTGTCAAAATTTTCTATTCCCATCAACCGCTCTGCTGTAAAGCCCTCGCCAGCCTCAGTAAAAATTAACCTTCCCATATTTTTGGCCCGAGAAGCGATACCTTCCAAGAAATTCAAACTGCTAATCGGCGTTTGTGGTTCGGGGGACTCGGGATCGTAAAACTGACTTTTAAACGCTTTAATCGCCTTCATTTTTTGATCCAAAAAACCGCTGATATTGACCACCACATCTGGCCTTAGATCCTCCCATTGAATGTAGTGAAAAACCTGGTGGGGACGAAAAGCCTGCTGCGGTTGGCCAGAAGCATCAAAAGTTTCCAATCTTGCCAAGCCACTCAAGAAAGATGAATGGCTCACCAACTGGGACGCTCGAGCATGATCTATATGTCGATCGCTAACCGCGTTGCACAATACAATATCGGGGGTGTATTTCCTCAATACTTGCACTACGGCCAACTGGTGTTTTTTGTCGTTGAATATAAAAGCATCTTCAAATCTAAGATTTTCCCTGACCGAAACCCCCAAAATTTTGGCAGCAGAAGCTGCCTCGCTTTGTCGAATCTCAACACTCCCTCGAGTACCCAACTCACCCAAACTAAGATCCAAAATACCCACTTTCTTTCCCTGAGCAACTGCCTTGGCCAAGGTACCGCCACAACCCAGTTCAACATCATCGGGGTGGGCCCCAACTGCTAAAATATCTAATTTCATTGACCTCAATTGACCGTAGAAACCGGTGATTCTATCCAACCGATTACTTCTTCGCTGGTCGGTGAAGTTCGAGGCGTAATGATTTTTTCGAGTTTTCCGGTAGGGCCGATCAAGTACTTCTGAAAATTCCATGACACACTGGAACTTTGATATCCATTTTGGATCACCTCGGTAAGAAACTTATAAACGGGATGCATATTTTTCCCTTTTACGGTAATTTTACTCATCATAGGAAAAGTTACGCCGTAATTCTTTTCGCAAAAAGCGGCGATCTCCTCATTCGATCCAGGCTCTTGCCATAGAAAATCGTTGGCGGGAAAACCCACAATCACAAAACCTTGGTCTTGGTAGCGATCATATAAACTTTGTAAATCCTTGTATTGAGGGGTCAATCCACATTTAGAGGCAGTATTAACGATCATGATTTTTTTTCCCTTCAATTTTTCAAAATCAAAATCATTTCCTTCGATGTCCTTCACTGTAAATTGGTAAATCGTTTTTTTCATAGCATGGTCGTTTTGGCTGTTGGCTTTGCCCAAAAATAGCAGCAAAGCGATTAAAAAGACTTTATTTTTCATCTGTTTAAAATCATGTAAGTTGTTGGTAATGATAGTTCAATCATGTCGGTGGGTGTTGGTCTTTACCGTGTTAAATGCCCATTATGGGCTTTCACATGGTTCAAATTTCGTGTTTTATTTTGTCAAAAAAAAATTTCCAAAAGTTAAACGACCGCTCTATTGGATCTCAGCCGACAACTGCAACTCCAACAATTTGCTACAAATGGGTTCCAACTCCTCATAACTGCCACTTTTTACTGCACATTTTCCAGAAAAATGTACAATGTATGCACACTGCTCGGCCTGTACGAACGTATGATCACAATAGGTCACCAAAGCATTAATAACGTGATCGAAAGTATTGACATCGTCATTGTAAAGTATGATCTGATGCTCCCGCTCGACTTGCGTCAAAACATCAATTTCAGCTTCTTTTTCGATTTGTGGTTTTTCGGTCATCACACTTTCAAAAAATGGGTGGCTACCCATTGATTCTGTTCAAAATTACAAATAAAATCAAATCCAACCCGCTCACATTCCCTTTGAATCAACGCCAGATCATCAACGTAAAATCCACTCATCAGCAACGATCCACCGTCAATGAGTACCTCGGCATATTCCCGGATCTGCTCCAGCAAAACGTTTCGATTGATGTTGGCCAAAACCAGATCGAATTTCTTCGCTCTTGGAACTTTCTCTCCCAACCGGGCAAGGATATTTTTGCAATTGTTAAGGGCTGTATTTTCTTGGGTGTTTTCGACACACCAGGGATCATTGTCCAAGGCGAGCACCTTTTTTCCTCCCCTCTTTTCAGCCAGTATCGCCAGCACCCCGGTTCCAGTGCCCATATCCAAAACAGTCTTCCCCCTCAAATCAAAGTCCAATAAAAAAGAAATCATCATTTGGGTAGTTGAATGGTGTCCGGTACCAAAACTCATTTTGGGTGTAATAATCAATTCGTATTCGGCATTTTCCTGAGGGTGAAAATGGGCCCTGACCACACAACGCCCCCCCACGCGAATAGGAGAAAAGTTTTTTTCCCAAGTGGCATTCCAATTCTGAGGAGGAATGATTTTGGATCGCCACGACACCTCAAGTCCGGTAGCATCAAAAACCGGAAGAGACATTAAACTATTTTTATCAAAATCGGCCTCGGGCAAATAAGCATTAAACCCCCCAGGTGTATCGATAAAGCCTTCGAAACCCAAGGTTCCAAACTGTGCGATCATGAGCTCCCGCCAAGGTTCGATAGGCGAAAGGCTTACCGCAAGCTCAAGGTAGGGCACTGCCATTTATGCAGATTGAATGATGGCAGTAAAATCGTTGGCATCGAGTGCTGCTCCACCGATCAGCCCCCCATCTACATCGGACTGTGAGAAAATGGCGGCTGCATTGGCCGGTTTCACACTCCCACCGTACAATAAACAGACTTCATTAGCCAAGGCTTGACCGTATTTAGAAGCGATCAACCCTCGGATAAAGGCATGCATTTCCTGAGCCTGCTCGGGAGAGGCTGTTTCGCCTGTTCCTATGGCCCAAATCGGTTCATAGGCCAAAATCAAACGAGACCAATGCTGTGGTGATAAATCAAAAAGGGCGGTCTCCAACTGGGATTGAACCACCTCAAAATGCCGATCCGACTTTCGCTCTGCCAGTTCTTCTCCAAAACAAAAAATCACTTCCATGTCTTGATCCATCGCGGTCTTGACCTTCTCAGCCAGCGAATCATCCGTCTCATTGAAATAGGCCCTGCGCTCCGAATGCCCCAGAATGACTTGCCGTATACCGATACTGGTCAGCATTGCGGCAGACACCTCGCCAGTATAGGCTCCCGAGGGAGCAGCGTGCATGTTTTGGGCCAACACCTCAACTCGGCTGCCCTGCGTTAAGGCTTTGGCCTGCGACAGATGGG
>CAZGUB010000190.1:0-3280 GCA_964528935.1 uncultured Flavobacteriaceae bacterium
TATTAAAAACCGATTTGAGATTGACATTGATGACCTCATCAAAATCAGCTTCACCCATGCGCATCAGCAGATTGTCTTTGGTAATACCGGCATTATTAACGAGAACATCCACGGTTTCAAAGGTTTCCAAGATTTGATCTACCAAGGCTTGAGCTTGATCGAATTGGGCAGCGTCACTTTGGAAAGCTTTTGCTTTGACTCCCAGTTGAGTCAGTTCTTGTTCGAGCTCCTTGACTGCTTGGGAGGAGCTATTGTAGGTAAAAGCCAAGTTACAACCATGACGGGCAAAGGTAAGGGCAATCCCCCTCCCAATTCCTCTGGTGGCTCCGGTAATGATGGCTGTTTTATTTTCTAATAACTTGCTCATAATAAAATTAACCTAAAAATTCTTTTACTTTTTTACCTATTTCTGCAGGAGAATCTACGATATGAATACCACAAGAGCTCATGATTTTTTTCTTGGCCGCAGCGGTGTCGTCTTTACCGCCAACAATAGCACCGGCATGGCCCATCGTTCGGCCTTTGGGCGCTGTTTCTCCTGCAATAAATCCGATGACGGGTTTTTGGTTGCCATTGTCTTTTATCCACTGTGCAGCATCCGATTCCAGTTGACCCCCTATTTCTCCAATAATTACAATGGCTTCGGTTTCGGGATCGTTCATAAACAACTGTACCGCATCTCTGGTAGTGGTTCCGATGATGGGATCCCCTCCAATGCCAATGGCGGTAGTAACACCCAGTCCCTCTCTTACCACTTGGTCTGCAGCTTCATAGGTTAAAGTCCCCGATTTTGAGACTATTCCCACATTCCCCTTTTTGAAAACAAATCCCGGCATAATCCCTACTTTTGCCTCGCCTGGTGTAATGACACCTGGGCAGTTGGGGCCTACAAGAACACAGTTCTTCTTTTTGATATAGTCGGAAACTTTGATCATGTCGGCCACAGGAATTCCTTCCGTAATGGCGATAATGACTTTGATTCCTGCCTCTGCGGCCTCCATGATTGCGTCGGCGGCAAAAGCTGGGGGTACAAAAATGATAGATGTGTCGGCCTGAACCGCTTTAACAGCTTGGGCCACAGAATTAAAAACAGGCCGATCCAAATGAGTTTGCCCTCCTTTTCCGGGGGTTACTCCTCCTACAACTTGGGTTCCATATGCAATCATCTGTTCTGCATGAAAGGTACCCTCACTACCTGTAAATCCCTGAACTATGATTCTTGACTCCTTGTTTACCAATACACTCATTTGAGTTAAATTTTTGTTTGAATGATTTCGTTTTTTTGAGGTTTATTTGATAATCAAAGGGGCTATTCTTTCATTCTTTCTTGGTAGGTTCCTTTTTCAGTTTCTACCTTTATTTTGTCACCTTCATTGATGAATAGGGGGACATTGATTTTGGCACCTGTTTCTAAAGTTGCAGGTTTGGTAGCATTGGTGGCAGTGTTGCCTTTGACACCGGGTTCTGTATGCACTACTTCGAGGATCACGCTGGCGGGCATGTCTACAGAGAGGGGTAAACTGTCTTCGGTGTTGATAGAGATACTAACAATCTCTCCTTCTTTCAGGAGTTCTGGGTTGTCTATTGAATTTTTGTTCACAACGATTTGGTTGTAATCGTCCACATTCATGAAGTTAAAACTGTCACCATCGCTATAGAGGTATTGAAATTTATTGGTTTCAACCCGAATGTCTTCGATCTTGTGGCCAGCAGAAAAAGTATTGTCTAAAACTTTACCAGTAGTCACACTTTTTAGTTTTGTTCTTACAAATGCAGGGCCTTTTCCAGGTTTGACATGAAGAAACTCCACAATTTTGTATATGTCGTTGTTGTATTTAATACACAATCCTTTTCTGATGTCGGAAGTCGTTGCCATAGTTTTACTAGTTTTTCTGAAAGTAACCTTTCATAATTCCTCGTTGAGAATTTCTAATGAATTGTAGGATTTCGTCTCTTTCGGGGGTGGCCACCATTTCGGCTTCAATGATTTCAAAAGCCTGACTATTGTTGTATTTCTTTTGATATAGAATTCTGAAGATGTTTTGGATCTCGGTAATTTTCTCCGAAGAAAAACCTCTTCTTCTGAGGCCAACCGAATTGATCCCGACATAGGAAAGGGGTTCTCTCGCCGCCTTGACATAGGGGGGGACATCTTTTCTAACCAAAGATCCACCAGCAATAAATGCATGATCGCCTATGGTAGAAAACTGATGTACAGCAACCAAGCCAGCAAGAATAACATAATTCCCAATGGTAATGTGTCCTGCCAAAGTACTGTTGTTGGAGAAGATACAATGGTCACCTACAAAACAGTCGTGTGCAATGTGACAATAGGCCATAATCAAGCAGTTGTTTCCGATTTTGGTCAGTTGTCGGTCCGATGTTCCTCTGTTAATGGTTACACACTCCCTAATAGTGGTGTTATCGCCAATTACAGCAAGGGTATCCTCCCCCTTAAACTTTAAGTCTTGAGGAACCGCTGCAATGACTGCACCGGGAAAAATACTACAGTTTTTTCCTATTCGAGCACCTTCCATAATGGTGACATTGGAACCGATCCAAGTCCCCTCACCTATTTCAACATTTTTGTCGATGGAAGTAAAAGGCTCTATGACGACATTTTTGGCAACTTTTGCTTCGGGGTGAATATAGGCTAAGGGTTGTTTCATTGCTATTTACGTTTGACGATTTGTGCCATTAATTCTCCCTCAGTAGTCAGCTTTCCATTGGCAAAAATCACTCCTCTCATATGACAAATGCCTCTTCGTATGGGGGACATCAATTCCAGATTGAAAATCAAAGTATCTCCCGGTTTTACAGGTCTTTTAAATTTTACATTGTCCATTTTCATAAACAGGGTAATGTAATTTTCTGGATCGGGAACAGTATTGAGCAAGAGTACCCCTCCGGCCTGCGCCATGGCCTCTATCTGCAAAACTCCCGGCATAACCGGTTCGCCAGGAAAGTGTCCCACAAAAAAAGGCTCATTCATAGTAACATTTTTTAGACCGATAACATGCGTGTCAGACAATTCAAAGATCTTGTCGACCAAAAGAAAGGGAGGTCGATGGGGCAGCATTTTTATGATATCATTCACGTCCATCAAAGGCTCTGCGTTGATATCGATCTTGGGTGCATTTTGGCGTCGCTCCTGTTTGATGATTTGAGCAAGTTTTTTCGAAAAAGCAGCGTTTACTTTATGACCGGGTTTGTGAGCAAATACTTTTCCCTTGATGGGCACGCCTACCAAAGCCAAGTCCCCGACAACATCCAGAAGTTT
>CAZGUB010000191.1:0-3245 GCA_964528935.1 uncultured Flavobacteriaceae bacterium
ATCAAATAGATTTGACGGCTACCACAACAAGCTCGTTTAGAATGTCTTCTCAACTTGATAAGGCAACAGCTTTAGATTCATTAAGAGAATTTGTAGATGTTTTAAATAATACCCGAACAACTCTCAATGAGTTAACAAGGCAGGGATCTGAAACTATCGAAGCAGGGCCATTATCTAAAAATATAGCTGTTAAAAATATAGTTAATAAAATTAGTTCAATAACAACTGGTGCAATAGTTGGATATGGTGATAGAGATTTATATTTATCTGAATTAGGTGTTAGAACAGAAATGGATGGAACGTTCACTATCAATGAGGCAACATTCAATTCACAATTAGATTTAGATTCTTCAGTTTTTGATGCGATTTTTACAACTATGTTTTCTTCAAGCTCTTCAAGCTTGAAAGTAGAAGCATCGAGTGCTACTTCCAATCCAAAGCCAGGAAAATATTCATATATTAACGATGGTAGTAGTGTAAAACTGGACGGTCTTGAAATGACATCTTCTACAGATTCATCAGGTAATGCTTATTATGTTTCAAACGGAATAGCATTAGATACGCGTGGTATAAAAATAACAGAAGCTGAGACTGTTTCCAGTGCCTATGTCTATTTTGGGAAAAGTTTAATACAGAAACTTACTGAATATATTGATTTAAGTCTTTCCACAAAAGGAACATTAAAGAAAACTGAAAATACAGCTGCAAATGATTTAATAGACTTGAATATGGATTTGGTAGACATAGATGAAAGAGTAGATTCCCTAACTGCAAGATATAAACAACAATTTTCAGCAATGGAAGCAACAGTAACTAGCCTAAAGTCAACTGGCGATTATTTAACAAATATGATGGATAGTTGGAATAGTGATAAATAGCTATCTTTAAAAGAATTAAAACCAATAGTTGAATAAACTTGAACATGCTGGTATTCATAGTTGTTACTTAGGTTTATCCCTAAAGCTTATATTTAACTCCTAGAAAATTATAAATTATTTAAATCTCAAGTCATAATATTTCAACAAAACATTATATCCAAAAAATATTATTTATTATTAAACAATTTTTATACAAGTCGTAAGGACTCACATAGATGCACTAACGCATCAACAATATAAGGAGTCTTAAATGAGTAGTGTAAACACAAATATGGGTGCTGTTGTATCAGCAGCCAATATGGCAAAGTTTGGAAGAGAGCTTGATATTTCGATTGAAAGATTATCTTCTGGTCTAAGAATTAATAGCGCTAAAGACGATGCGGCTGGTATGGCTATTGTCGGTAAGATGGAAGCCCAAGTCAGAGGCGTGACACAAGCTATTAGGAATGCAACTGACGCACAGAAGTTAATCGATACATCTGAGGGCGCTCATGTTGAAACTCTAAACATTCTTCAAAGAATGAGAGAATTAGCTGTACAAGCTTCTAACGATACTAACCAAGCAATTGATAGATCTTTTCTAAATTCAGAAGCAACTCAGTTAATCGCTGAAATTGATAGAATTGCTTCTCAAACTACTTGGAATGGTGAAAAAATTCTTGACGGAAATTTTTCTAGTAAACAATTCCAACTAGGATCCTATGAAAATGAGAAAGTTACATACTCAATAGATAGTGCCAAATCAGCTGCTATTGGTAATTATAAAGCTACAGGTACAACCTCAATTTTAGGTGATACAGCAGGTACTGCAGATACAGCAGGTATAACTGATGCAATAGCTAGCCATAACTTAACTGTGAGTGGTTATATAGGATCATCCACAGTTGCTGTTTCTGCTAATTCTTCTGCAGCTACTACTGCAGCTGCAATAAATGCTAAGACAGCATCTACAGGTGTAACAGCAACAGCTGTAACAAAGGCTAAATTAGATGGTTTGTCTGCTGCTGGTACAGTAACATTTACCTTAAGCAATGGAACAAGCACAGCTGCTATAAGTCAGAGTATATCAAATGCTTCAGATATCAGAGTATTAAAAGACGCCATTAATGCTGTAGCTGGTACTACAGGTATTACAGCAGAGATGAGTTCTAACAGTGTTATCATTCTTACTCATTCTACTGGAGAAGACATAACAATAAAAACTTATACTCATTCAGTAGCTGATGCTACTCTTGATATGACTGCTTTGGATGCAGATGGTGCTGAAGTTGGAAGTGCAGTACAATTCGATGAGGATGATAATGGCACAGCGGCGGCAGCTATTACTGCAGCAACTGTTGTAGGTCAAATGGACGTAAATTCTCACAAGACTTTTAGTGTTGTTTCAGATAATAATACTGCAACTCAAAACTATTTTAGCACTACTGCAACAAACTCAGGAAGTCTAACTGCCGTATCTGCTGTAAGTTTAGCAACTGCAGCAAATGCAGAATCAGCTATAACTGTAATTGATGGTGCAATAAATAAAATAAACCAATCAAGGGCTGATTTAGGTGCAATTTCTAATAGATTAGATTCTACAATTTCTAATTTAACAAATGTTGCTACCAATGTTGAAGGTTCTATGTCAAATATTAGAGATGCTGATTTTTCAGTTGAAACTAGTAAGTTGACAAGAGCCCAGATATTAACTCAAGCAGCAACTTCAATGTTAGCTCAGGCTAATGCTTCTAAACAGAGTATTCTAGCGTTATTGCAAGGATAAACTTAACTTAAAATATTTAAAAAAGAACCTCCACTTTGTGGGGGTTTTTTTTATTATTTAACGTAGTAACTCTAAAACTGTTTGCATAGACTTACTTGCTTGAGCAATCATTGCGGTAGCAGATGACTGAAGAATTTGTGCTCTTGTTAAATTAGCAGACTCTAGTGCAAAATCAGCATCAACAATCCTTCCTCTAGAAGCAGTTGTGTTCATAGCAACATTTGATAAGTTATCCACTGCCTTTTCCATTCTACTCATAATGGCTCCAAGCTTAGCACGCTCTAGATTAATTCTGTCCATAGACTTATCAAGAACAGTAAGGGCATCTATTGATTTTTGTCTTGTAAGGACACTTACTGTAGATAATTTATTAAGTGTTGCCGCTCCTGGATTAGTAGTAAAAAGGCCCTTAGTTGTATCACCATTAACAGTGAATTGTTTACTTGATGCCATAGTAACTTGACCAGTAACAATTGCTGAGTCATGTGTTCCGCTTATATGATTTTTATCAAAAAGATCTGCTTGATATCCGGAGGATAATAAGTCTTCACTCATGCCTGTAATTTTGAAAACTCTATCTGTACCAACAGCAATAGCATCAC
>CAZGUB010000192.1:0-3243 GCA_964528935.1 uncultured Flavobacteriaceae bacterium
CGACTGAGTGAAAAAGGTGATGACGAAGCCATGTTTATCGATCAGGACTTTCTCAGGGCTTTGGAGTATGGCATGCCTCCCACTTCGGGTATCGGAATTGGTATCGACCGGCTGGTCATGCTGCTGACCGATAACAGCTCGATACAAGAAGTCTTGTTTTTCCCACAGATGAAACCCGAACAAAAAGCCGTGCCCCTTTCTGAAGATGAAAAATCCGTGGTAGAACTCCTCAAAAAACAAAGTCCGGTTGCCCTAAACACCCTCAAAGAACAAAGTGGATTGAGCAATAAAAAATGGGACAAAACCATTAAAGCATTGACCAAAAACAATTTGACCAAGGTTATCAAAGACGATCATGGACTCTGGGTAGAAAAAATCTGATTTTTTCTAAGTACCACCTCTACCGCCATTTTATAAATTCATAAAATTTTCACAAAGGATTAAACCTGTCGGCTTTACTTTCATCCAACAGTTATAATCAAAAAAATACATCATGAAAAAATTAGTATTGACTTTATTACTCGTATTACCCCTAAGCCTTATGGCGCAAGCTCCCCATCAAAAGGAAGAAAAAATGACCACTGAACAACAAGCCGTCCTCCGAGCCAAAACACTACGTTTGCATTTGGACCTGACCGATGCTCAGGAGACACAACTCAAAAAGGTATTCCAATCCCAGATGGAGTCCATTAAAGCTCATCGCAAAAAAGCGATGGCCGGGAGACTTTCCCAATACGACCGGAAATTGCACTTTTTGGATAGCCAATTGGCACTCAAAGAACAGCTTAAGTCCATTTTGACCAAAGATCAGTATGAAAAATGGAGTCGTGCACAAGGCAAAAAAAGACCCATCGCCATGCAAAATCGCAGAAGGATGAAGGGAGACCACAAAGGAAGACAGGAAAGAGATCCCCGCCAAAAAAAGTGGTAAAACCAAACTACCATCGAGCCATTACCGACTGCAAAGCGGTAATGGCTTTTTCGATGTCGTCATACGACAGGGCATCATTCAGAAAATAGCTTTCAAAAGCACTGGGGGGCAAGTAGATCCCTTGCTCGAGCATACCGTGAAAATACCTTTTAAAATCCCCATTGTTTACCAAAGCGGCAGTTTTAAAATCGATCACGGTCTGGTCTGTAAAATGCAAGGATAGCATAGAACCAAAGCGATTGATTTGATAGGGAATTCCCTTTTTCTCCAAAATCTCTTGCATACCAAAGTGCAACGTTTCGGTTTTTTTGTCGAGACGATCAAAAATTTCAGGATTTTCATTTAATGTTTTAAGCATGGCAAACCCCGCTGCCATGGCCAAGGGGTTACCACTCAATGTCCCGGCTTGATATACCGGGCCTTCGGGGGCCAAATAGGCCATGATCTCATGTCCGGCTGCGAAGGCCCCTACCGGTAGACCGCCACCCAAAACTTTTCCGTAAGTAACGATATCGGCTTGGATCCCCAAGCGTTCTTGTGCGCCGCCTTTGGCCAACCGAAAACCCGTCATCACTTCATCAAAAATCAGCAAGGCTTGGTGTTGGTCACATAATGCTCTAAGGCCTTCTAAAAACCCGGGTTGGGGTGGAATGCATCCCATATTTCCGGCAACCGGTTCTATGATGATCGCTGCGATCTGCTCGGGATGTTGATCAAAATGCCGAGCCACACTCTGGAGATTGTTGTATTCAGCCAAAAGGGTGTCCCGTGCCGTTCCTTGGGTGACCCCAGGGCTGTTAGGCGCGCCAAAGGTCACAGCTCCACTACCGGCTTGAATCAAAAAAGCGTCGGAATGACCGTGATAACATCCGGCAAATTTGATGATTTTTTCCCTGCCGGTGTACCCTCGTGCCAGTCGGATAGCACTCATACAGGCCTCCGTCCCAGAATTGACCATTCTCACCTTGTCGAGGTGAGGGGCCATCTGCACCACCAAATGGGCAATCTGGGTTTCCAATTCGGTAGGCATACCGTAAGAAGTACCTAGGTCTGCCCTTTTTTTTACGGCTTCGATCACTGGTTCATAGGCATGCCCCAAAATCATGGGACCCCAACTGGAGATAAAGTCGATGAGCTTATTTCCGTCCTCGTCGTAGAGGTAGGCTCCTTTGGCCTTTTGAACAAAAATAGGAGTTCCGCCTACCGCTTGAAATGCGCGAACAGGAGAATTGACCCCTCCGGGGATACACTGTTTGGCTGACTGAAATAAGGCACTGCTTCTTTGATATTGCATTGCTATTGGGTTTGGGGGATGATTAAATTTTGTCCCAAAAAAATGGTGTTGTTTTCGATTTTGTTTTCCTGGACCAGCAAGTGCAAGTCTATTTGATACATCTTGGAAATGGAGTAGAGTGTGTCCCCTTTTTGCACCCGGTGTACTATATTTTGAACCGTTGAGATGCCTTGGTTTTTGGCTTTAGACTTTTTGTTTGGATGATCAAAACGATCCAGACGGTACCGCTCGATCAGGCTGATGAGTTTGTCAGGGTACTTGGGGTCGGTTGCATAGCCTGCTTTTTTGAGTCCCTTGGCCCAGCCTTTGTAATCGTTTTTTTGGAGGTGAAACAGAAAATCGTAACGGGGTCGAGAGGTCAAAAATAAGGAGTGATCGCGGTAAGAAGTTCGCGGGTCTTGATATACCCTGAAACACTCTCCTTTTTCATCGTCGTCGTGATAAATGCGCTGACCCTGCCACTGTTGGTGACATTTGATGCCAAAATGATTGTTGGCCTCCGTGGCCAGTCGGCTTTCTCCCATCCCAGACTCCAAGATTCCCTGTGCTAGGGTGATACTGGCGGGGATTCTGTAGGCTTCCATCTCAAATTGTGCAGCTTGGGCATAGGTTTTTACATAGCGATCGACTTTTTCGGCTACGGTCAGATTTTTAGTGATTTTAGAAGTTTTGTGGACAGATTTTGATAGAGCCGTGTTGGGATTTTGGGAGATAGGAGCCGGGGAACCGCTGTCATTGATCCTTACTTTTTTAGCGCTTCCACATTGGTTGAAAAACAGCAACACAAAGCAACAGGCCAGTATGGTCAAGTAGCTATTTTTGTCCATCCTTTTTGTTCTAATTTTTCGTTCATCCCGGCTATTCCTTGCAACCCACCGGTATGCAGAACCAATATCTTTTTTCCCCAAACCCATTGTTTGTTATTGATCATATCAAAAATACCAAAAAGGAGCTTTCCGGTATAAATGGGATCCAAAGGAGTTTTAAAATTTTTATTAAAAGTATTGATAAAATCGAT
>CAZGUB010000193.1:0-3201 GCA_964528935.1 uncultured Flavobacteriaceae bacterium
GAATCTGCTCAGCCTTCCAGCTGGACAATATAAAATTTGCATTACGGTATCGGGGATCAATCCAGAAGAATTTGAAAGATGTTTTGAATTGGAATTGAAAGATCCTCCTGCACTAACAGTCGACTCTAACGGGGACTCTTTCAACCTCGCTGCTCCCAACCCATCCAATGTCATCACTTTCGACCTTTTGGGAGGCGATGTTTACAACATCACCCACAACGGTATTACTTCCCAAACAGCTCGGTCTACCTATCAATTGACCTTAAAGAGCGGTTTGAACACCATTAAAATCACTACTGGAAACGAATGTCAAGGGATTTTTGAGGAGCAATATTTTAAATCAGAAACAGTTGTCATGGCCCCCAATCCTTTCGAAGATGAACTGATTTTGTACGTCGGTGGAAACGATCTTGAAGTGGAAGTAGAGATCTTCAGTCCCGAGGGGCGACGAATGCATTCGGCCAACTACCAGCTTTATGACTCTCAGCGAAAAGTTTCAGTAGATACCTCGATCTATCCCATGGGCAGTTATATGATAAAAGTAAACGGTGAGCACATTAGACAATCCTTCATTGCAATAAAAAAATGAGGTTTATGAAAAATTTATTTTACGTATTGCTTCTTACTTTTTTGCTCGGGTGTACCGCAGAGGAACAGCCAACCGAAGAAAGCAATCTTTTTCCCAGCGAATTTGAACTCCTGTATCCCGAAAATGGTTCTGCCTGTTTGGATGGCAGTATTATCAATGACACTCAAAGTAAAATTACTTTTCTGTGGAATTCAAGTACCCATGCCGTCAAATACACACTAAACATTACCAATCTCAGCGACAACTATTCCCAAAAATTGGAAAGCAGTGAACGATCCTTGGAAGTAACCCTAAAACACGGGGATCCGTACGCTTGGTCGGTTACCGCCCTAGGGAGTGACAACACGGCTACCCTAACCAGTGAAGAGTGGAAGTTTTATTTGGCCGGCAATGGCATCGTCAACTACGCACCCTTTCCACCCGAATTGATACTCCCCAGACCTTCGGCACTCGTAACCCTCAATGCAGACAACCTCCTACTCTTGAGTTGGACCTGCTCCGATGTAGAAGGCGATCTAGAAAGCTATAAAATCTATTTGGATCAAAACGATGCCTCGACACTGATTCGTAGCATCATAGCCAGCGAGAACACCATCACCATTGCGGTAGAAGCAGTGGCCGATGCAACCTATTTCTGGAAGGTCATAGCAGAGGACAGCGAGGGAAATACAGCTTCCTCCGGGGTTTATTCCTTTCGGACACAATAATTTTTTTAACTTCGAAAGCTAAACGCGAGAACCAATGCAGGAGATCATCAACTACTTTGAAAACATCCCTTCTCTTCACCGAAGTTTATTTTTGGTAGGAGGAATCACCTTTTTTTGGGTTTTGGAGGGCATAGTCCCCTTGGTCAATTTTAAATACAAAAAATGGCAACATGCACTTCCCAATTTCTTTTTTACCCTCACAACCATCTTCATCAATTTTGCCTTGGCTTTTTTATTATTAAAAGTTTCCGACTGGACCATCCAGAACAACTTTGGACTTTTGCAATGGATTCCTAATTTGTCCCTTTGGGGGAAGATGGTTTTGGGTGTTTTGCTCTTGGATTTTGTCGGAGCCTATTTGCCTCACTTTGTAGAGCACCGAATCAAACCCCTTTGGATGATTCATTTGGTACACCACAGCGACCCTAATGTGGACACCACTACCGCCAATCGGCATCACCCACTGGAGAGTCTTGTTAGATTTCTCTTCACATTATTGGGGGTATTTCTAATGGGAACCTCCATTGCCATCATTATGCTTTATCAAGCCCTTTCGGTGGTGGCTACCCAATTTACACATGCCAACATTCGGCTGCCCAAAAAGATCGACCGCTGGGTCAGTCTATTTATCGTTTCTCCCGATATGCACAAGATTCACCATCACTATCGATTGCCCTATACGGACACCAACTACGGCAATATTTTTTCCATATGGGATCGTATTCTGGGTACCTTCAGTTATCTAGATCGAGAAAAAATTGTTTACGGCGTTGATGTATTCCCGGATGAGGGAAAAAACACACAAATAGGGAGCCTCCTCAAACAGCCTTTTGAAAAATATCAGCGACCTACAATGGATCGTTTGGATTAGTCCAGCACCTCCAAGACCTTTCCCATCTTATCTATGGGGTATTCTGATTGTTCACCGGTTTCCATGTTTTTCAACACAAAAATCTTTTTCTGTAATTCTTCAGGACCCAACATGATTACGTATGGAATCGAACGTTGGTTGGCGTAATTCAATTGTTTTTTGATTTTGACTGGAGTAGGGTAAAGTTCACACCCCATTTGGGCATCCCGTAAGGCCATCACTTGGTCAAAACAAAATGGTTCGGATTCCCCTCCAAAATTGACAAAAAGCACAGTAGTTTGTCGACC
Source organism: uncultured Flavobacteriaceae bacterium (assembly GCA_964528935.1). Taxonomy (GTDB): domain Bacteria; phylum Bacteroidota; class Bacteroidia; order Flavobacteriales; family Flavobacteriaceae; genus UBA8316. The sequence goes on from CAZGUB010000193.1 coordinate 2,455, forward strand.
CAGAGTATCGGGAAAAAGTCCCAATTTTTCCAATACCAGAAAAATACGATCAAAACCAAAGGAAATTCCAAAACCACTAGTATTTTTGAGTCCAAACAAGTCGGTGAGCTTATCATAACGGCCACCACCACCTATAGAGCCCATATTGACCCCTTGAGGCGGAGCGACCTCCAAAATAGCACCGGTATAATAATTGAGTCCCCTAGCAAGGGTCAGATCAAAACAAATGGAAATTGCATCCAATGAGCGGCGCTTCAGTTGGTTGTATATAAACTCCAATTCTGCTATTCCTTCTTGTGCAACTTTCTTTTCTTTTAGGGCTTCGGCAACCAAGGAAAGTTGGGATTCAAAATCACCCTCCAAATCAAGAAAAACTTCCAATCGATCAATGGCCTTTTGAGAAAACCCTTTGGTTTTCAAAATATCTATCACGCCTTGTTGGCCAATTTTACCGAGTTTGTCCAAAGCCACCGTAAAATCGATGAGTTGGGATTCTGCTCCGAGATAGCTGGCCAAACCGGCAAGGATTTTCCGATGATTCAGATGGACTTTAACTCCTTGGAGTTGGAGTTGAGAAAAAACAAGGTCGTAAAGCAAAATACCCTCTACCTCTTGCCAGAGGGAACGCTCGCCAACCACATCGGCATCGCACTGTAAAAATTCTTGAAACCTCCCGTGCTGAGGGCGGTCGGCACGCCAAACATTTTGCATTTGGTACCGACGAAAAGGAAAAGAAATCTCATTTTG
>CAZGUB010000194.1:0-3201 GCA_964528935.1 uncultured Flavobacteriaceae bacterium
TTAGTCGTAATGTATATTATAACAGGGAAATTTGCGAAGCTTGCTTTCCTTTTTTTCCTTCTTCTTCTACATATTCAACTTTATCACCCTCTTGGAGTGTTAGCCCATCTAGGGCAGAAACGTGAACGAATACATCTTCAGATGTTTCGTCATTGGTAATGAATCCATAACCTTTGGATCCATTAAAAAACTTAACTGTACCAGTCATATAAAGAATTAAAAATTTAGTGCAAGTTACACTTTATTGCCGGGCTAAAACGATGAAGCCTATTTTTTTTGATTTAATTTTTTGAGTTTTTCCAGATTTTCCTTGGAAAGCGTATAATCTTTGAGGTTTTTGCCCTTCCAGCGGTGGACTAAAAAAAGAGGCATAAAGACAAAAGCAGCAGTAAGTACGATATATCCAACAATTTTATTGCCCAAGGTTGGGAAGCCTGAGGTGTTGAAATAAAATCCAACGAATAAACCGATCAAAATTCCTACGAAAAGGAGGCTGAGGATGTATTTCATCTGTTTAAAATAATGAAAGTTGTTGAAAATGAGACTTTAATCATGTCGGTGGGTATTGTATTGGTCTTTACCTTTTTAAATGCCCAATATGGGCTTTCATATGAAATGGTTGAATTTTGGGAAGGAAAAAAGTTACTGCTTTGGGTCTTTTGGGAGCGACATGAGTGATAATTCGTCGAGTTGATCAGTACTGAGTGGTGCCGGAGCATCGATCATTACATCTCTTCCACTGTTGTTTTTTGGAAAAGCAATAAAGTCTCTGATGGTTTCTTTGCCTCCCAAAATAGCGACCAGACGGTCGAGTCCTAGAGCGATACCTCCATGTGGTGGCGCACCGTAACGGAAGGCATCCATAAGAAAGCCAAATTGCTCTTGTGCCTCTTGTTGGGAGAATCCCAGGAGGTCAAACATTTTTTTCTGTAGTTCGGTATCGTGAATTCTAATGGATCCTCCCCCGATTTCATTGCCATTCAACACCAGGTCATAGGCATTGGCAGCTACCTTTTGGGGATGGCTTTCGAGCAAGGGTATATCGGTCATTTTTGGAGAGGTAAAAGGATGGTGCATGGCGTGAAACCGCTGGCTTTCTTCGTCCCATTCCAAGAGTGGAAAATCTGTAACCCAAAGGGCGGCAAATTCATCGGGTTTTCGCAATCCCATTTGTTCGGCAAGTTCCATGCGTAGGGTACTAAGTTGTGCTCGGGTACTTTGGGCAGGGCCGGCCATGACAAAGATCAAATCTCCGGGTTGGGCAGCGGTAGATTCTGCCCACTGGGTAAGGTCTGCAGTGTTAAAAAATTTGTCGACCGAAGATTTAAAACTGCCGTCGGCATTGTATTTGACCCAGACCAAACCTTTGGCACCAATTTGAGGTCTTTTGACCCAATCGATCCAACCATCAATTTCCTTACGAGTCATTTGGGCTGCTCCAGAAACGGCCATCCCTACAACGAGCTCTTGGGAGTCGAAGACGTTAAACCCTTTGTTTTGGGCCAAGGCATTGAGGGTGGCAAAAGTCATTCCAAATCTGATGTCGGGCTTATCGTTGCCGTATTTTTCCATCGCTTCGGCATAGGTCATTCTAGGGAATTTGCCCAAGGTGACCCCTTTAATTTCTTGGAGGAGGTACTGTATCAATGCTTCAAATTGTAGCAAGATGTCTTCTTGTTCTACAAAAGACATTTCGCAGTCGATTTGGGTAAACTCTGGCTGTCGGTCGGCTCTTAGATCTTCGTCTCTAAAGCATTTAACAATTTGAAAATATTTGTCAAACCCAGATATCATTAGGAGTTGTTTGAAGGTTTGGGGAGACTGTGGAAGAGCATAAAACTGCCCACTGTTCATTCTGGAGGGGACGACAAAATCCCTTGCACCTTCGGGGGTAGATTTGATCAAATAGGGGGTTTCTATATCGATAAATCCGGCTTGAGACAAGAAATTTCGAATGGTCATGGTGACTTGATGGCGAAAGATGATGTTGTTTCGAATGGGATTGCGTCTCAGGTCCAAATACCGGTATTGCATGCGCAACTCTTCACCGCCATCGGTTTGGTCTTCGATGGTAAATGGTGGCGTTTTGGCTTTGTTGAGTAGTTGTAGCTGGTGGACTAGAATTTCTATTCCGCCGGTAGCCAAGTTGGGGTTTTTTGATTCTCTTTCGATGACCTTGCCATGGATCTGTATGACGTCTTCCCTGCTCAAATCCAGTGATTGTTGGAATACGGCTTCGGGAGTTCGCTCCTCGTCAAAAACCAATTGGGTGAGGCCATAGCGATCCCTCAGGTCGATCCAGACAATAAAACCTTTATTCCTTACTTTTTGCACCCATCCGGCCAGGGTAACCTCTTGTCCTGAATGCTTTTCGTTTAGTGCGCCGCAATGATGGGTTCTCAACATTTTGATGGAATTAGTTGCAAAGGTAATAAGAAGCTTTTCCCAAGACCAAAATTATTTTTTAAATAGATTTTTCCATTTGAGTTTTATCTGATAACTGATCAGAAAGGTTGCCGGAACAATTATGAGAGTGAGGAAGGTGGCAAAGCTCAAACCAAAAATCACGGTTTTGGCCAGTGGCCCCCAAAAAATGACATTGTCTCCGCCAATGTATATGTTGGGATCCCATTCATTGAACAATGAGAAAAAGTCGATATTTAGTCCAATAGAAAGCGGGATCAACCCCAAAACAGTAGTAATGGCCGTGAGGATTACGGGTCGCAGTCTGGCGGTTCCTCCTTCTACAATGGCTGCTATGGCATACTCATTGGGAAGCATTTCTCCTTCGGGAAGATTGAGGGCGATCTTTTTTCGGTCGATCAACAGCTGGGTATAATCCAGCAAAACCACTCCATTGTTGACTACAATGCCCGAAAGGGAGATGATACCCATCATGGTCATCAGAATCACAAAGGGCATTTGGAAAAGGGTGATCCCCATAAAGACTCCTGTGAAACTCAATAATATTGAAATAAGGATGATGATGGGTTTGGAAACGTAAGGATATACAAGACGGTGGGTTCACGGAAAGTCATCATCAATAAAAACATCGGTACGATTGACTATTCAACAGGAACTGTCTTTTTGAGGAACTTCTATCCAGAGTATCTTGACACAGGAAAGGTTGAACTTGGATTGACTGTGGTTCCGAAGGCAAAAGACATTTTTGCCAGACGCAATCAGATACTTCAAATTGAG
>CAZGUB010000195.1:0-3192 GCA_964528935.1 uncultured Flavobacteriaceae bacterium
GTTTATCGGTCATTATCACACTGCGGGAGTTCCAGGAAGGAATGAGATTGATCAAACCCAAGAACTTTTTTATCCAGCGATTATGAAGGCTATTGTTGCCACGGGTTTTAAGGGATATGTCGCCCAAGAATTTATCCCAAGATCAAATGCACCCCTTCAGTCTCTTGAGCAAGCCGTCAAAATTTGTGATGTCTAACATTTTTTGCAAGGGGTTTGGATATAATTATGAATATTTTTTTAAATTTGTAAAAATTGACAATATCATGAAAAACGGATACCTCTCTCTCATATTTTCCTTCTCCCTTTTGTTTGTTGCCAATGCACAAACCTCAGATAGCCCTTGGGCAGTAAATCTCGGTGCCAACTTGGTAAGTATTACCGACGATAGTGTAGATTCCAACACCGGTTTTGGTGTGCCCACCCTGAGTTTATCCCGCTACATAGCCGGAGGATTTTCTATCGGAGCACAGTACAGTCTAAATGCCTTGGAAGTTGATAATTCTAATCGTGATTATTCTTCTGTTGAAGGAATTATTAAATTTAATCTTTCAGAAGGAGATTTTTTCCCATACCTGTTAACTAGTTATGGTCTATCCAATTTTCAAATTGACGGATCTTCTGATGGGATGTTCCCCTCTAGTGGAGCTGGGCGTACTATGTCCTTTGGTGCTGGTCTAAATTATTCAATTTCAAATAATTGGTATCTAAATATTTCTACTTCTTATCGAACTTCAAACGAAAAAGGAAGTTACAACCACTTACAACATGTAGTCGGGTTTAGCTATGTGTTTGGCGCCCAAGATACTGACAATGATGGGGTATCCGACAAAAAAGATGTCTGTCCCGAAATTCCGGGCTTGAAAGAATTTGATGGCTGCCCTGATACCGATGGTGATGGTATTCCCGACAATAAAGACGCTTGTCCTGAGGAAGCCGGAAGTCTAGAAATGAATGGTTGCCCTGATACCGATGGCGATGGAATAGCCGACAAAGATGATGCTTGTCCTGAAGCCGCAGGAAGTGCCGAGATGAACGGTTGTCCCGACTCGGATGGAGACGGTGTAGCCGATAATCTCGACAAATGTCCTAATGAAGCTGGTGACCCTGCCAACAACGGATGTCCATGGGCCGACCGTGATGGTGATGGCGTAGCAGATAAAGACGACAATTGCCCGGATGAAGCCGGTACTGCCGCCAATAACGGTTGCCCAGAAATTCCCGAAAGACTCATCTCTTTTCTAGAAGGTGAAAAATCTACCCTACTCTTTGTAGTGAACAGCTCGGACATCACCGAAGATTCCAGTGCCAAACTTCAAGAACTTAAAGACATTCTCTCCGCTTATCCCAACGTTGGGGTTATCATTGAAGGACATGCCTCTAGTGACGGGAGTATGACCTACAATCAAAAACTGTCTGAAAGAAGAGCCAATAGTGTCAAAGAAGCCCTGATTGGAATGGGAATCGATGCTTCCAGATTAGAGACAGTAGCCTATGGCGAGACGAAACCTGTAGCCGACAATAAAACCCTTCAAGGTAGAATACAAAACAGAAGGGCTAAGTTCGAAAGAAGAGTAGAAATTAAAGTGGTAGAGTAATAACTATTCTACTTTTTATCTATAAAAAAACTCCCTTTTTAGGGAGTTTTTTTTTGGATCCTTCTTCTTTTTTTTAAGTAAGATGAATGATTCCAATGCGATTTAATCAATTATTATAAAAACTCAGCCAACAGATTGGAACGACTGTGAATGGTCTTTTGAGAGAAAGTTCCTACCAAAATAAGCTATAAATAACAGTAAGAAGGATCAGGGTGGTAAAGGCTCCTACATTAAACAATGGACTGGTTTTGAATATTCCATGAGGCAAATCGATGGCTTTGTGATCTGCAGTTCCTTTGTTTTGTTGGTAGCTGAGCAGAACAATCACAAGCATGGTCAGTAGCGCAGTCAATCCCATTTGATCCATCCAAGGGAGTTTGGGAAAAAAAGCTTCTAAGCTTGTCCCGTTTACCCAACCTTTGGACCCTACCTTTAGAAACATGGCAATCGGAATGGAACAGAGAGCTCCCCAAATGGCAGCTTTGTTGGTGGTCTTTTTCCAAAATAAGCCCAAAATAAATACTGCCAGTATTCCTGGACTTACGATGCCCGTATATTCTTGGATGAACTGAAAGGCTTGGTCCAGACCGCCCAAAAGAGGCGCCATGGTTGATCCAATGATCAAGGCAACAGCAGCCGAGATCCTACCCACTTTTACTGTTTTTTTATCATCGGCATTTTTGTTGATCAATGGTTTATAGATATCCATGGTAAAAATGGTGGAGGTAGAATTGAGCATGGAAGCCAAGGACGAAACGATGGCGGCAGCCAGTGCGGCAAAAGCGATGCCTTTAAACCCTACCGGCAAAAGCTGCATAAGCCAAGGATAGGCTATGTCTGCCTTTCCTTCAACGGGCATATTTGTCAATCCACTCTCTCCCAAGCCTACCAAAATTTCGGGGTCGTTGACGATCACGTAGGCCGCTATTCCCGGAATGACCACAATCAATGGAATAATCAATTTGAGTCCTGCGGCAAATAATATTCCCTTTTGTGATTCCCTCAAGGATTTTGCCGCCAAGGTGCGCTGAATAATGTACTGATTGAACCCCCAATAGTAGAGGTTGGCCACCCAAAGACCCCCCACCAGGACACCGATCCCGGGAAGGTTATTGTACTCTGGATTACTTTTGTCCAAGATCATCTCAAATCGCTCTGGAGCCGCATGGTAAATAGATTTCAGACCCTCGATAACGCCTTGGCCTTGAGAAACGGTATCCAAGGCCAAATAGGTGGTCACCAAACCTCCCAATACCAGAAATACCACTTGGATGATGTCGGTCCAAGCCACCGCCGTCAGTCCCCCGTATAGTGAATAGGCCGCCGCAAAAAGGGCTAGCCCTACCACCGCATATACCAAGTCAATCCCTACAATGGTTTCCAAGGCCAATCCTCCCAAATACATTACCGAGGCCAGGTTGACAAAAACATAGAGAGCAATCCAAAAAACGGCCAAAATGGTTTTTAGTTGTGAAGAGAAACGTTTTTCTACGAATTCGGGGATGGTGTATAATTTTTTTTCTATAAAAATCAGTAAGAAGAAGTTGCCTACAAGGATCAGGGTAATGGCAGCCATCGAGTCGTAGTAAGCAATGGC
>CAZGUB010000196.1:0-3152 GCA_964528935.1 uncultured Flavobacteriaceae bacterium
ATCGGGGGCTGATTTTTCTCTGTTCTTCGAAGGCGTAGGCCACTTCTTCGGGTTGGGTATATAATTTTGAAACATCGACGTCACTGTTGTCCACTCCGTCTTCCTCGCCACCGGTGATGCCCAGTTCAATCTCTAGGGTCATACCCATTTTTTCCATGCGGGCGAGGTAGTTTTTGCAGATGGCTATGTTTTCCTCGAGGGGTTCTTCCGACAGGTCGAGCATATGAGAGCTGTAGAGGGGTTTTCCGGTTTGTCTGTAAAAAATTTCACCGGCATCTAGTAATCCATCGATCCAGGGGAGTAGATTTTTGGCACAGTGATCGGTATGTAAAATTACGGTTGCGCCGTATTGTTTGGCCAGCTCGTGAACGTGTTTTGCGCCTGAAATTCCTCCTGCGATGGCGGCTTTTTGATTTTCATTGGAAAGGCCTTTTCCTGCCATAAACTGCGCCCCCCCATTCGAAAACTGAATGATCACGGGGCTGTTCAACTGGGCTGCCGTTTCTATTACGGCATTGATGGAATTGGTTCCTACTACATTGACTGCTGGCAAGGCAAATGATTTTTGTTTTGCAAACTGAAATAACTCTTGCACTTGGTTGCCCGTCAGTACTCCTTTGGGAAAAGTTAGATTCATTTAAATTTGATTTATGGGGGTAAAAATACCAAACTTTTTGTGTTTAGAATGGATAATTTATACCAATATTGAAAACTGCGTCTTTGATAGAATACTGGGTTTTCCATCGGGAGGAAAGGGGCAGTGCGGGGTTGTAGGTTTTAAATCCGGTGTCGAGTCGGAAAACAAAAAAGTCGAAGTCGTAGCGCAGACCAAAACCGGTACCTAAGGCGATTTCACTCAGGTCGCCGAATCCTTCAAAACGATAGGCCGTATCTTTGACGTTGTCTAGCACATTCCAAATATTTCCGGCATCCATAAACAGTGCACCGTTCATAGCTCCAAACAGCGGAAACCGATATTCCAAGTTAAAACTGAGCTTGAAGTTGGCCTCATTAAATTCGTTTAGTGAGCTACTGCTTCCCGGACCCAGCTCGTAGGCACGCCAACCCCGGTTGTCATTGGCTCCCCCCGAAAAATAGGAGCGCGTAAAGGGAATGCTGTTGGCGTTGCCCATGGGCACAGCAATCCCTCCGAAGGCCCTAAAAGCCAAAACGGTTTGGGGGGACAACTCCCAATGTTTGATGTAATTCATTTCTGTTTTGACAAATTGGGAGGGAGTCACCCCTGCAATTTCATATTGGTCATTTTCGTTTTTCTGGCCACCGCGGGCTTTGATGAGACTGTTGAGAAGACTTCCTACCCAGCTGAGTTTCCATTTGATTTGAAAAAAAGATTCATCTATAATACTTTGCTGACTGTTGTAGTTGATGCCTAGCGAGGAGCCCAAGATGAGGTTGTTGGTAGTCAATCGGGTTTGTCTCTCGTGGATGAGATTGACCTCTTGGTATTGGCTGTCCTCCGGGGATAGAGGGGTTTGGTTGCTGAGAACTTCCGAGATGAATTGGTTGGCCCCCACAGGGATTTTTAGGTCGCCATCGGAGTTGATGTTTTGGAGATTGGTGTTGAAATTTTGTGCTATTTTATTGAGTTTGTCATAAGAGTTTCTATATACATTAAAGTAGTTGCCCGTATTTTGGTTGTTGATAAATTCAAGATCGATCAGTTTAAGATTGAGTTTTGCCATGGTATTGGGTTCCCAATTCAGTTGGTAACCCGCTCCAAAATAATGTTTGTCCAAGCCGATGTTTTGTTGTAGTGTCGCACTAAAATTAATGTCGGTAGAGGGGTTCATGGTCTTGGGGATCCATCTTTCAGCATCGATGGGCGAAAATATTCTAGGAAACCGCAATTTGACATCCGCTCCCAACTCGTAGAGATTGAACAATTCCCTATTGATGGTGACGATGTCGCTGGAGGCTCCCAAAGTATTTTTTACACTGATTTCTAAGATTTCGGCCCCCCTAAAAATATTTCGAATTCCAAAAGAGGTTCCCAGCGAAACCCCGAATTCCTGAATATTGGAGTGGGACAGGTCCAGATCAAACCCCATGGAAAAACGTTCTTTGGGACTGAGGAAGATGTAGGCCGCCAAATCTGTGGTCTTCTCGTCGATAGGCGAAAAGGTAATACTGGGGTATTTGAAATTTTTTAGATTGGAAATATAGCGATAGGTAAGGGCTCGATCGTAGTCGCTATAGGGTTGGTCTTTTTTGACAAAAATCACTTCTTCCAAAGCTTTGGGTTTGTATTTGAGTTTCCCTTTGAAGTAAAAAGTGAAATCTTTGTAATCTAGGCTGTCGGTATAGCTGGACAATTGCCCGAGTTGGCCGGGGGTGTCAATGTACAGATTGATTTTGGCGACATTGTGAATCTTATAAGGAAGCTCGATAATGGAATCATTTTCTCTTTTTTGTAGGTTGTTGATTTCCACCACCACCGGGATTTTTTTGTCCCTTCCACTGCTGTCTATGGCTGCGGTAAACTGAAGGCTGTTTTGCTGAAAATTGTAGACACCATTGTTTCTGAAATAATTAATCAATCGGATGCGTTCTGCTTCAAATTGGTCGATTTCGAAGGGATTTCCCGTTTGGATCAGACTGTTTTTTTGGGAGCGGTCGTAGAGTTCTTCCAGTTCCAGAGCCCTTATTTTTTTGGAAATGGAGTCGATTTTATAGGGCTCTTGGGTTTCAACAAAATAGCTCACGATGGCTTTGCTGTCGGGCAGGGGTTTTTGTTCTACCCGCACTCGGGTGTCAAAGTAACCTTGATTTTTATAGAATTGCTCGAGTCGATTTTTGTTTTTTTTCAGGGTCGATGAATCCACAAAAACAGGTGCTTCGCCGGTTTCTTTTAGCCAGCGGTTGAATCCTGTTTTAATTTTTCCCAATTCTTTTACCTGCTTTGGAGACAACCAGCCTTGGAGTCGTCTCAGTCTTTTGGGTTTTTTGTGCAACCAGCGGTTGAAGTCGGCCTCGGGATCGGGACTGGCCAGCGAATACAGTTGCATCTTGAGGGGGTAGCCCAAGATTTTTTTATTGGGCTTGTCCACCAAGATGAGTTTTACCGTATCATTGGTCAGTTCTTTTTGGTTTTTATAAACGATGTTTTTTTCGAGAAGATAGCGATCTCCGGC
>CAZGUB010000197.1:0-3107 GCA_964528935.1 uncultured Flavobacteriaceae bacterium
TGATGAAAAGTTTATAAAAATATTCATCATTTGACAAAGATGTACCAGTTTGTCTAGAACCTTCTTTAAAAATTTCAAATGATCTAGGCAGTTCATCTTGCATTTTTACCAAAATTTTACTTTCACCCTGAGGTAATAAAATCTTTGTAGTATCACTTAATGATAAATATGTCATATCACTTGATCCAAACGAGAGATCATTTAATTCAATTGTTGCAGAAGATGAAGTGGATAAATCACTATACGCTAATAAAAAATTATTTTGATTATGATCGCTAAGGCTATACATCGGAATTGCATTACCATTATTTGAAATACGCCAATCAGAGGACAGTAATGGTGGATACACCTCGAATTTTAATTCAAATTCATTTTTATCTGGGATACTTATGTAAGCAGAATAATATTTATCATTTTCTACCCCAGTTAGTAAATACTTTGTAAATCCATCGACTTTAAATTGAATGTTTTTTCTATTGACAATGTATGAGTCTGAAATAGGATTATTTAGAGCCACTTTGAATTTAAAATTTATTCTTACATTTTTATTTTCAAATCCTGAAAAATTTGACACTAAAGCTATAGGGTCATTGCTGTCATAAACTTCATTAACATCAATGTAAGTTTGATAAGAGCCTACATTTTGCCAATTAGCATTTGTTTGATAGGTTGACCAGTTTTTTTCTTTGTATTTAATAGCCAATTTATCATTTAGTGTAATCGTGTCAACTTGAACACTAATGCTTCCATAATTTAGGGTGTCATATTTTAAAAGAACCATTTTAGCGGTATATGTCCCATATTTATTATATCTAACAGATACTTCGTTTACATCGGCAATTTTATTTGGTGTACCTCCAGGAAACACCCATTTAATGGTGTCATAAACAGTTCTATATGTATTAGCCTGATAATTAATTTGAACATCTAAATTATTGTCTTTATCATGCCTAAAAACTTCTAGTGAGTCGATGCTAATTTGAGAGAGGGAGTTGAATCTTGTTGTGAATATTTTATTTACATCATCTTGTTCAACAGTACAAGAATAGATGGTTGCAAAAACAGATAAAAGAATAATTTTTCTGAAAAAAACATTCATTTTAATCTTAAATCAATCTTTCTTATTCGGTTATTATCCCTTTCCCCTACATAAAGATAATCATTATCATCTATTGCTAAGGAGACACCTGTACTTCCATTCCATGAAAACCTAGCATTATTTCCATAATCATCAACATAATCACAATCTGACATTCCGTTATTCAACTGCGATGTAGGACCAGCAATTGTTGTAACGTATCCTTGAGGAGTTATTTTTCTTATTCTGCAGTAATTGTCTGCTACATAGATATTATCATTTGAATCAATTGCAATTTTAGCTGGTTTGTAAAATTTAGCTTGAGTTGTTCCGTCCCCATCATTATATCCATCGCCAACTCCTGCAAAAACTGTTAGACTTCCAGAAGAAGGAACGTATTTTAAAATTCTTGATGTACTCTGTGTGCTAATAAATAAATTTCCATTTGAATCAAATGCTATATCATCAAAATTTTCATTATTAGTGTCTTCAAGATAAGTTGTTACATCACCATTTGGTGTAATTTTTCTAATTCTATCTGAATCAACAGTATACATATTATCATTTACATCGAAAATCATACTTTTTGACCACTGAAATTTCGCAGAAGTACCATTCCCATCTGCATACCCTTGATCTCCACCAGCAAAAGCAGTAACAGAGGGAGTTGATGATGAAGTGCTTGGAATTATTCTTTTAATTATAGATTGACTTGGATTTAGATTGACGTCAAGGGGGTGAACATATACATATCCATTAGAATCAACAGCAATTCCATCAGATGTTAACCTACACTCAAGTCCAGAATAGCCGTTACCACTACAACCATTAACAAATGAAGTTGCGATAATTGTTGAGTTTCCAGTCGATACATCTATTTTAATAATTGTGCTATTACTGGATTGAGTATAAAGATATCCATCTCTGAAAGCCATTTGATAGTCTGTACCAACATTACTTTTAAATGTAGTAACCTCAAAAGTACTTCCTGTTACCCCTATTCCTCCAATTACTCCACTTGATGTTGATGAGGATATAGTCAGAGACCCACTAAACGTAGCCGAAGCAGTCCCAGCAATATTACCAGAGGCAATTAGCACTACTTCCTGTTCCTTAGAAGCAAAAAATAAATAGTTGTAAGTGCCTGAGGAAGTTCCAGTAGGCGTTCCTGATATAATTGCTACATTATTGCTAAAGCTAAAAGAAACCCCATCAGGAATCGTTGGAGTCCATTTTATTGCAGCGCCTAATGTGTCGGAGCAAGTTGTTGTAATGGCATACTCGATATTTGATATTGCATTACCCACAGCCACTGTTTGAGAGTCTGATCCAACAGCTGAGGTTAGGGTTCCAGAGATTGTACATGATGCAGTTGGACATGTACCCCAAACTGGTTTATTAGCATTTGTTAAGGCTGAACTTGTAGCAAATTCTGATGGTTCAGAAGGAATTTTAGTTACACACCAATTTGATAAATCTTGATTAAATGACGATGTGTTTTTAAATGTACTTTCCATTATAGTAACATTAGACACATCCCAAGATCCAATATCTTGATTAAAAGATGTTGCACCTAAGAACATAGCACCCATATTAGTCACATTAGATACATCCCAATCACCAATATCTTGATTAAATGATGTTGCACCAGAGAACATACTATTCATTTCAGTCACATTAGACACATCCCAATCACCAATATCTTGGTTAAAAGATGTTGCTTTAGAGAACATCGAGCGCATTTTTGTCACATTAGACACATCCCAAGATCCAATATCTTGATTAAATGATGTTGCTAGAGCGAACATAAAGCTCATATTTGTGACGCTTGAAACATCCCAAGATCCAATATCTTGATTAAATGATGCAGCATTATAAAACATAAAATTCATCTTTGTTACTTTTGATGTGTTCCAAGTACCTATATTAATATTGAAATTTTCAGCTTTCCAAAACATATTACTCATATCAGTAACAGAAGATGTGTCCCAAAAGCCTATTTCAGAATTAAAAGATGTATTGTCTTTGA
>CAZGUB010000198.1:0-3087 GCA_964528935.1 uncultured Flavobacteriaceae bacterium
TACTCTTTCCCTACACGACGCTCTTCCGTTGCCACCAAAAATCCTTTTAAATTTTCCCATCGGTACGTACTGTCCACTCCTTTGAGTATGACTCCTTCAAACTGGTCTTCAAACTTCAAAAGTCCTCCTTTCTGAGCCACTTTTTGTACATGGGTCACCCCATTTTCCTTTTTCAACAGCTCAAATACCCCCTTGTCATCCGCAATGGGAAGTACTGAAAGCTGTGATTCGCTGTTTTCAAAGGGGGTCACCACCATATGCCCACTAAAAGCTACCGTTTTGGACTGAATCTCGCTTTGTAAGCCTTTTCCTGTGGCAACAGCGATCAGAATCATTGCCATGCCCAGTGCCACGGCGACTTTGGCAATTTTAATTATTTGGGCAGAAACACTACCTTTAGTCTGGCGATCAAAACGCATTCGTCGGGCGATAAAAAGTGGTAAATTCAAACCCATTTGTTTTTATGAAAGGCTTATTCAAAATTACATTTTTATTTTTAGTTGTAGTGACTTCAGAAGCTTTGGCGCAGCAGCAGATCATGACCGGTGCTGCGCAAGCGGAACTTTACGTCCAGAAACTAAAGGGCAAAAAAGTTGGCGTAGTCGCCCATCAAGCCAGCTTGGTCGACAGCAAAACCCATCTTATAGACGCCCTGCTCGAAGCACAGATTGCTGTGGTAAAAGTCTTTGCCCCGGAACACGGCTTTCGCGGCGATGCCGATGCCGGCGAAAGTGTCTCTGACCAAAAAGACATCAAAACGGGTCTTCCCATCTTGTCCCTATACGGCAAAAACAGAAAACCGGCTGAGGAAAGTTTGCAAGGCATCGACCTGATGCTATTGGATTTGCAAGATGTAGGGGTGCGTTTTTACACCTACCTCTCCACTCTACACTACGTCATGGAAGCCTGTGCTGAGCAAGGCATCCCACTGATTCTTCTCGACCGTCCCAACCCCAACACCCACTATGTGGACGGTCCTGTACTGGAAGAGGATTGCAAGAGTTTTGTAGGCATGCATCCGGTGCCTATCGTCTCGGGGATGACCATAGGAGAATACGCCCAAATGATCAACGGTGAAAAATGGCTGGCCGGCCAAGTTCATTGCGAGCTCACGGTGATCCCCTTGAAAAACTTTACCCACCAGACTCCCTATGAAATTCCCATCAGACCTTCGCCAAATCTCCCCAATGCTCAATCGATTGCTTTGTACCCCAGCCTGTGCCTGCTGGAGCCTACGGTGATCAGCGTGGGCAGGGGTACCGAAATGCAATTTCAAATTTACGGCCATCCCCAGCTGCCAAAATCCTCTTTTTCCTTTACTCCAAAACCCAATTACGGCGCCAAGAAACCTAAACTCATGGATCAGCTTAGCCATGGCGAAGACCTCAGCCGCATCGATCGACCCAACAAAATTGAATTGCAATGGTTGATTCGTGCTTATAGTAATTTTCCCGACAAAGAAAACTTTTTCAAAAAAGGTTTTTTTAGAATTGCTGGAACCCAAAAGTTGCAAGAACAGCTCTCCGCCGGACAAAACGAAAAACAGATTCGTAAAACTTGGGAGAAGGATTTGGAAGACTTTCGGGCAATCAGACAAAAATACCTCCTCTACCCCTAATGGCCTCTGCACTCCATCTGCAAGACGATGTTTTTGGACAGGCCTTGTGGGACCACCATCAAACCCCAACCGATCAGAATCTGATCACCTGGACCAGTCTCACAGAAGAAGATCCCCTACCCATCGGTTATTTCTTCAGGAGCTTTGAACAAATGCCCCCGTTGGAACAAAAAGCCCTTGCGCTTGCCAGGGGAAAAGTATTGGACATCGGCTGTGGGGCAGGAAGCCATGCCTTGTATTTGCAAAACGAAAAAAAACTCGAGGTGGTCGGACTGGACAGTGCTCCCGGAGCTATCAAAACCGCCGCCGCCAGGGGTCTGTACCATACCCAACTACAATCTGTCTTTGATTGTAAAGACAAAGACTACGACACCCTTCTACTTTTGATGAACGGCCCCGGAATCTGTGGACGTCTGCAACGGTTGGGTGCCCTTTTGGAAAAACTCCAAGAATTGCTCAAGCCCGGCGGACAAGTTCTGCTTGATTCCTCCGATCTGATCTACCTTTTTGACGAAACCCCAGAGGGAGAAAAAATCATTCCCGCCAACAACTACTACGGAGAGCTACAATACAGTATTCGCTACAAACAGCAAAGCCAGACCTTCCCTTGGCTCTATGTAGATTTTGATTTATTGGCTTATCATGCCCAACAAAAGGGCTGGAAATCCGAACTAATCATAGAAGGGGAAAATTGGGACTATTTGGCTCGACTGACTAAGGTATATTGAGGTATTTGTGCGTCTGTAAAGACACCTTCCACTTGGGATTTTGCATGACATATTCCACAATCTGTGGGATCATTTTCTCGCGTTTACTCCATTCGGGTTGGAGAAACAGCCTACAGCTGTGTGCTACTTTCCGGGCTTGCTGCTCGGCAAAATCAAAATCATCGCGGTTGTGAATGATCATCTTCAGCTCATCGGCCCTTGCAAAGGCCTCGTCCAAGGGAAGTTTATTTTTTTTGGGCGACAGGCAAAACCAATCCCAATGACCACTGAGGGGATAGGCTCCCGAAGTTTCAATATGAATTTTGATCGATAGTGCTTTCAGCCCAGTCGTAAGGGGGTTCATGTTCCACATCAACGGCTCTCCACCGGTTACTACAACGGTATCGGAGTATTTTTTGGCGGTTTGAATGATCTGATCCACCCAGGTGGGCGGATGACGTTGGGGATCCCAACTCTCTTTGACATCGCACCAGTGACATCCCACATCACAACCCCCTATCCGGATGAAATAGGCCGCGCTGCCCTTGTGATAGCCCTCTCCTTGGAGGGTGTAAAAGGCCTCCATCAGAGGAAGCATCTGACCTTTTTCCACCATTTTTGCTTGCCGGGAGCTGTCCATGGACACAAAGATAAACCATAGTAGGGCAAACTGTCTAGAAAAAAAGTATATTTGAAGGTGCCCCCAATGGTCTTTTAATCAAGCGGTATGAAAACTTGGCACTTATTTATCGACAATATATT